>DATEXK010000525.1:0-10626 GCA_035257065.1 Gaiellaceae bacterium
CCCAGGCATCGTCGCCGACGTCGCCCGCGATCCCGACCGCGGCGCCCGCGCGCGCCGCGACGACTGCGACGTTGCTCGGCGCGCCGCCGGTGTGCGGGACGAACGACCCGGCCTCGTCGAACGATGCGACAGGCCGCTCGCAGATGAGGTCGACGAGCGTCTCGCCGACGCAGAGGGCCGGAGCGGACGGGCCGCGTGCTGCCTGCGGCCCGTCCGTCTCCGTCACTTCATTCATCTACTTCGTGTAGAGGAACTGCTTGATCGAAGGCGAGTTCACGTTGGCCTTCGTGATCACTGCGGCGCCGGTGCCGTAGTGCTTCTTGATCCCGGACCGCTGGCCGTTCACGTACTTCACGGCGAGCTCGACGCCCATCCGCCCGATGTCGTACGGGTCCTGGGCGACGAGTGCGTCGATCGTGCCCTGCTTGAGGGCCTGCACCTGGTTCGGCTCCGCGTCGAACTCGACGAGCTTAACCTTGCCGGACTTCCCGGCGGCCTTCGTCGCCGCGGTCACGCCGTTGCCGGAGACGACGTTCATCGCAAAGACGCCGTTGAGATCGGAGTGCGCGGTGATCAGCGCGGACGTGATCTGCGACGCCTTCGTCTGGTCGTCGTTGTCGAACTGCGTCCCGAGGTACTTGATCCCCGGGTACTTGGCCTTGAGCTGCTGCTCGAAGCCCTGCTTGCGCTGGTCGGTCGTCGAGATGCCCGGCTGAACGCTGACGCCGGCAACCGTGCCCTTCTTGCCGATGGCGGTAGCGAGTGCGTCGGCGGCCGCCTTCCCGCCGGCGATGTTGTCCGACGAGATGTTCGTGAACGCGACCGGCGCGGTGATGAACGTGTCGACGGTCGCAACCGGGATCCCGGCCGCGATCGCCTTCTTGATCGGCGCAATCAGCGCCTGCTTGTCGGTCGGGGCGATCAGGATCGCATCCGGATGCCGGGCGATCGCAGCGTTCAGGTACGGGACCTGCGTCGGCGCGCTGAAGGCGGTCGGCGACCCCTGGAAGACGAGCTTGACGCCGAGCTTCGCCGCCGCTGCGGCAGCTCCCTTGTGCATCGTCGTGTAGAAGGCATCGGTCGAGATGCCGGGGATCAGGTAGATGGTCAGCGTCTTCTGCGGCGCCGCCTGTGCGGTGTGACTCGCCGAAGCCGCGACTGCTGCGGCCACTGCGACGACGAGCGCGAGCGCAAGAATCGAGCGCTTGCTCCTCATGGTCTTCCTCCTTCGATTGTTTCTGACATGCCGGCCCTATGAACTCCACCGTCGCCGCCGGACCTGGTCGATGTAGACCGCGACGATGATGGTCGCTCCCACGAGCACCTCCTGCCAGAACGGATCGATGCCGTTGATGACAAAGCCGTTCTGGAGAACGGTCGGAATGAACGCGCCGACGACCGTTCCGAGGATCGTGCCGATGCCCCCGAAGAGGCTCGTCCCTCCGATCACGACCGCCGCGATGGCGTTCAGGTTGTCGGTGTTGTGTGCAGAGAGGTTCTCGGTGCCGAAGCGGGCGATGTCGATCACCGCCGCGACACCGCAGAGGCAACCGGTGATCGTGTACACCTTGATCAGGTGCCAGTCGACGTTGACGCCGGCGCGCCTCGCCCCTTCCTCATTCGAGCCGATCGCCGCGGTGTAGACGCCGAAGCGCGTGAAACGAAGAACCAGGTAGAAGACGATCACGATCGCCGCTGCGACGAGCACCGGTACGTAGATGCCGCCGATCGAGCCGTTGCCGAACCGGTCCTGGAAGCTCGTGGGGATCGAGGAGAGGTTCGTGCCGCCGGACAGCAGATCGGCCCCGCCGAACGACATCCCGAGCGTGCCGAGCGTCACGATGAACGGCGGCAGCTTCAGCCGTGTGACGAGCACGCCGTTCACGAAACCCCAGGCGCTTCCCGCCAGAATCGCGACGACCGTCCCGACGAGGACGCCGCGCACGTCGTGCGGGAAGATCAGGTTGGACGTCTGGGCGTGCGTTCCCGACAGGTTCACCATCACCGTGCCGCCTGCGACGCCCGCGAAGACGAGGATCCCGCCGACAGACAGATCGATTCCTGCCGTGAGGATCACCAACGTCTCGCCGATCCCGAGCAGGATCACCTCCGACGTGTCGAGCCCGATGTTCTTCAGGTTCTCGGCGTGGAGAAAGACGTGGCCCGGCGTCGTGATCGAGAAGTACGCGAGCAGCCCGAGCAGGAACAGGAAGATCCAGAACCGCGTCAGGAAGAGGAACAGCAGGCGGCCGCGGGTCTCGTGCTCGCCCGGGGTGCCGAGATCGGTCGACGGCTCAGCCACGACCCGCCTCCGGCGGCAGGCAGCGAATCATGTCGAGCTCCCCGGTGACCGTGCACGATCCGGCGCCGTGGGGGACGAGCAGCGTGTCGCCGCGCGCGAGGTCGACGCTTCCGCCCGCGCACTCGATCCGGCCGGGGCCGGCGAGGACGACGAGGATCGCGAAGGAGGGCTCTAGTTCGAGCGTGCCTGCCGGCCTCAGCCGCTCGCCGCCGAAGAACGGAGCCGCGCCGGCCGGGAGCAGCGGGACGCGCTCGCCGTCCGGGGTCGCGCGGTGGAGCGCGGCGACCCGTTCGCCTGCCCAGGCGGAGCGATCGACCGCGGCGAGCGCGACGTCCCAGCCGAGGCCGAGGCTGCCTTCGCTGCGCCCGTCGAGCGCGAAGCCTTCCCATTCGAGCAGGACGGAGAGGTCGGACGGCTCTTGCAGCTCGACCATCAGGATTCCCTCGCCGATCGCGTGCGGGACGCCTGCCGGGACGAAGACGACGTCGCCGGCAGCCACGGTGAGCTCGTTCAGCGATCGGAGCAGCGCCTCGACATCCTGGCGCTCGACCCAATCGGCGAGCTCGCCGTCGTCGACATCCTCGCGAAAGCCGAGCCCGACGAGCGGGCGCTCGACGCGGGTCTCGACGATCGCCCAGGCCTCAGTCTTGCCGTAGCGCAGGCCGAGCTCCCGTGCCGCGAAGGAGCGGTCGGGATGGCAGTGGACGGGCAGCCGCTCGCCGGCGTCGAGCAGCTTGACGAGGAGATCCGGGCTCGTGCGGCCCGGGCCGAGAAAGCCGTCCGGGTCGGCGGCGACCGCATCTCTCACGAGCCGGCCGTCCTCGAGCCGCGAGAGCCCCGCCTCCGCCTCGCCGAAGATCGTGGAGGTCGACCCCACCCAATCCTCGGGCCCATACTCGTCGGTCGACTGCGTCCCGCGGAAGCGCGCGATCGCCTCCCCACCGCGGTAGAAACGGTGCAGCTGGTTCGCCGGCAGGCGCAGGGGCTTCACGCGGCGATCTCCCCGGAGCCTCGCACGATCAGTTTCGTCGGGAGGACGATCCGCCGCGGAGCGCTGCCGTCCCCCGCGAGCCGAAGCCACATGACGCGCGCGGCACGCCGGCCGAGCTCCGCCGCGTCGTAGGCGATCACCGTCACGGGGGGCGTGACGAGCTCGGCCAGCTCGAAGTCGTCGAAGCCGACGAGCGCAACGGGCCCCCGGCCGAGCAGGGCGCGCAGCGCCCCGGCCGTCATGCGGTTGTTGCCGGTGAAGAACGCGGTCGGCGGGTCGGCGAGCGCGAGCAGCTCGTTCACGGCCGTCTCCGCCGCCGCGGCGTCGTGCGGGCCGAGCCGGACGAGCTGGGGATCGACGTCGATTTCAGCTGCCGCGAGAGCCACGGCGTATCCGCGGTAGCGCTCCCGGACGGTCGAGATCGAAGGCGCGTCGGCGACGATGGCGACGCGGCGGTGACCGTGGGCGAGCAGGTGCCGGACGGCCACCTTCGCACCGCCGACGTTGTCGAGCAGGATCGTGTCCACCTCGAGCGAGCCCGGCGCGCGGTCGACGAAGACGACCGGCATCCCGCGCTCGACCTCCTGCGCCAGATAGCGATGGTCGTCGCCTGCCGGGACCACGAGCAGACCGTCGACCCGGCGCTCGCACAGCAGGTGCACGAGCAGTCGCTCGCGCTCGGGATCCTCGTCCGACGAGCCCGCGATGACGAGGAACCCGCGTGTTCTCGCCTCCTCCTCGACCCCGCGCGAGATCGCCGAGTAGAACGGGTTGGCGACGTCCTCGATCACGAGGCCGAGCGTCTTCGAGACCTGGCCGCGGCGCAGGACCCGGGCCGCGTCGTTGCGCCGGAAGCCGAGCTCGACGATCGCACGCTGGACGCGTTGCTCCGTCGCCGCGGTGACGCCGGGCTCGCTGTTGACGACGCGCGAGACTGTCTTCAAGCTGACCGCCGCCGCCCGGGCGACGTCCTCCATCGTCGGCCTCGTTCCCGACACAGCCTAAGCCGCCAGAGCGCCGGTCATGATTCCGACCACGGCCTCGACCGTCGAGTCTTTGGTCTGGAGCGTCGAGATCGTGCTCCCCAGCCGGAGCACGGTGATCCGGTCGGAGACGAGGAAGACCTCGGGGAGGTTGTGGCTGATCATGATCACCGACAGCCCCTGCTCGCGAATCTCCTTGATCAGGCCGAGCACCATCTGCGACTCGCGCACGCCGAGCGCGGCGGTCGGTTCGTCCATGATCACGATGCGGCGGCCCCAGGCGATTGCGCGCGCGACCGCGATCGCCTGACGCTGCCCGCCCGAGAAGTTGTTCACCGGTTGCTGGACGGACGGGATCCCGACCTTGAGCCGTTTGATCGCGTCCGCCGTCTCACGACGCATCTGCTTCCGGTCGAGGAAGCCGAACCAGCCGAGCGGCGGCGGCAGGAACGTTTCGCGCCCGAGGAACAGGTTCGACGTGGCGTCGAGCTGGTCGGCGAGCGCGAGATCCTGGTAGACGGTCTCGATCCCGAGCGTGCGCGCCGCGCGGGGGCTGTCGATCGTGACCTTCTGCCCCTCGATCTCGATCGTCCCACCGTCCGGGCGGTAGACGCCGGAGAGGATCTTGATCAGCGTCGACTTGCCGGCACCGTTGTCGCCGACGATCGCGTGGACCTCGCCGGCGCGGAGCTCGTAGCTCGCTCCACGGAGAGCGACGACCCGGCCGAAGTGCTTCTCGATCCCGTCGGCCCGGAGGATGACAGCGTTGTCATGCACTCGTTCTCGACTATCTCGCGCCGCTGGCCCGGTGTCAAGTTCCGGGCCCGGCGATCCTCGCAGGGGTCTCTTTTCCGGGGTTCGGCCTCAAGGGGCTGTGAGAGCCCACGTCTCTGCTCGGGACTTCTCCGACGGTCGCCAAACGCACCGCACCATGCAAGCGCAGGCGTGCGCCAATACTTCGGAGCAGCCACACGCGCTGACTGTGGCCGAGTCTCACTCGCTCTATCTAGTGTGAGAGTCCACGGGTACGCTCAGGCGGGCGAGAGCACGTTTGCGCCTGAGCCGTACTGTGCCCGCCATCGGCGCCCCGTGAACTGCCGGTATTGCCTGGCTACGGTGTTGGCTCGAGCCAGCTCGCGATCCCCGTGAGCGCACGCTCCACGATTTCCGGTGGTGCGGCTGACGCCTCGATCGATGTGCGAGCGACGGCAGCGAGATCCTCGTCGGTGACGCCGAGTACGTCGCGGCAGCGCTCGTACTCGCGCAGGAGATCGGTGTCGAAAGGAAGCGGGTCGTCGGCATTGACCGAGCATCGGACGCCGGCAGAGAGCAGCGCCGACAATGGGTGGCTTTCCATTGACGGGACGACTGACATGAGCACGTTGCTCGTCGGACACACGTGGAGACAGACGCCTTCACGCGCCAGTCGTTGCACGAGCGCGGGATCCTCGATCGCGCGCACGCCGTGCATGACCCTCGTTGCACCCAGCAGGTCGACCGCGTCGGCGACGCTCCCGGCGCCGAGAAACTCGCCCGCGTGCGGCACCGACGGCAGTCCCGCCTCGCGCGCGATCGCAAACGCATCCCCGAAGAGCGCCGGCGGGTGAGCCGCCTCGTGTCCGTCGAGACCGAACCCGACCACACCCGAACCCGCGTACGCCGCGACAAGGCGAGCGAAATCGGAAGCCTCGCGCGGCCCCCGATCGCGATGCGCGGCGACGATCACGCCGACGCCGACGCCTGATCGTGCGGCCGCATCGTGCGCCGCCTCGAGCACGAATCTCGAGCGCGTGCTCGGGTGAGCCGAGGGCGCCGCCCAATGAGCCAGCCGAGACGGAAACCTCGATCCAGACCGCCCCGTCGCGGGCCGCGTCCTCCGCGATCTCCGCAAGGACGCGCCTGACATCCGCCGCGCGCCGGATCCCGGAGGCAGCCGCGGAAACGACGTCGACGAGCTCAGCAAACGAGCCACACCTCATCGACGCAGGCACCGCGATCCCGGCAGCGACACACAGCTCTCGAAGCGTCTCCGACCGAAGCGCACCGTTGAGATGGAGATGCAGATGAGCCTTCGGCAGCCGCACGAGGTCGCGCACAAACCACACTCTGACGCCCGCGCATCATTCACGCCACAGGCTCAGGGCTACAGCGACGCCGCTCGCATAACACCGAGTCGCGTGGAAGCGGCACCGCCCCCAGCCTCGCCCGGCGCACCACACCACGAACGCGCCGGCGTGTGCTGATACTTCGGACTGGCCCGACTGGCTGACGCTCGCCGAGGTGCACTCGCTTCATCGAGCCTGAGAATCGCAACGCAGTCAAGCGAACACTCGCGCAGGCGATCGTCGCGCAGTGCGACGCCCTGGTCGCGGACAGATGCCGAGACTCCACCTGAGGCATTGCAAAACCCGGTTCATGCTCGGATAGCCGTGCGTATGCTTCGTAAGTGAGAACCGCGGCGTTTTGGATCTTCTGCGGTGTCGTCGCGGCCGCGCTCCTCGGGCTCGTCGCAGCGGTGTCGTTCTGGTCGGGCGCCACGCTGGCCGGCGACTCAGCGGCGCTTGCACGGGTGGATGTGCAGCCGTTCGGCGGGACGCTCGAGAGTGCCCGGGCCTTCGGCCCTGACGGGCGCAGGATCCCGCTGGTGGTCCGAGGCGGAAAGCTGACGCCGCAGAAGCGCCTGCTGCCGGGTGAGCGCGTTTCGGTGGAGGTGGTCGTGCGCCGGCCGAGCTGGCTCGGCTGGGCGCTCGGCAAAGAACGCCACGAGCGGCTGACGTTGCACACGCCCGTCGCCGGCGTGAGCGAACGTTGGCTGACGGTCTCCTCAGGCTCGGCCGTGCGCGTGCGGTTCGACCAGCCGGTCAGCTCGGTCGCCTACGCGCCGCCCGGCCGCCCCGAACGCGAAGTGCCCGGCGGCGGCCGGAGCACGGTCACGCTCTTGCTCGCGCAGAGACCCGCCACCGGCTCGGTCGAGATCGCCGCGTCGGCGCGGCCGTGGGAGCTGCTCGGCACACCCGTCACCGTCAGCTGGTTCCCGGCCGCCCGGCTGCCTGTGATGCTCAGCCGGCCCGCAGCGCGCGCCCAGATCTCGCCGGTCGAGCCGATCCGGCTCACGTTCTCGAAGCCGGTCGCCGACGTCTTCGGCTCCAGGCGCCCCTCGTTCGCGCCGCCTGTGCGCGGCCAATGGACTGAGACCGACAGCCACACGCTCACCTTCGTCCCGTCCGGGCTCGGTGTCGCCCTGGCGAGCGATCTGCACATGCGACTCCCGCAGCCGGTCGCCCAGGCCACCGAAGCGGGCGTCGTACAGACAACGCAGGCGCTCGACTGGACCGTCCCGCCCGGCTCGCTGCTCCGTCTCCAGCAACTGCTCGCCGAGCAGGGCTATCTGCCCGTCACCTGGCTGCCATCGGGCGCGGAGATCGCTCGCACGCCGCGCTCCGAGCTGAGCGCCGCGATCGACCCCCCGAGCGGGAGCTTCGCCTGGCGCTACCCGAACACTCCCTCCGAGCTGCAGACGCTATGGACTCCGGGCCAGCCCAACCAGGTCACGCGCGGTGCGGTGATGATGTTCGAACACGACCACGGCCTCGCGGTCGACGCCTCCGCAGGAGCGCACGTCTGGCAGACGCTGCTCGCCGACGCGGTGGTCGGCAGGCATCGCGACGACGGCTACAGCTACATCTACGTGCACCGCAACATCCCGCAACTGTTGACGCTGTGGCACAACGGCAACGCCGTGCTCACCTCGCCGGGGAACACGGGCGTGCCCGCCGCCCCGACCCAGCTCGGCACCTGGCCCGTGTTCGAGCACATCCCCGTCGGCACGATGAGCGGCACCAACCCAGATGGCTCCCACTACCACGACCCGGGCATCCGCTGGATCAGTTACTTCCACCGCGGCGACGCGCTGCACTCGTTCACACGCGCCTCCTTCGGGACGCCGCAGAGCCTCGGCTGCGTCGAGCTACCACTCGACGCAGCGGCAAAGGTCTGGCCCTACACGCCGATCGGCACACTCGTCACGATCGAGAACTGAGCAGCGGGCGCGGAGCGGCGTCTTGACGTCTATCGGGGCCTGGCCGCCCGCAGGTCTACGGCGGCCCGGCCCGATCGCTTTCGAGCTCGATAACGAGTGGATCATCCGTTTCCCGCGCCGGCCTGAAGTCGAGCAGTGGGTGGAGCGGGAGATCGGGCTCCTGCCCGAGCTCGCTCCCACGCTGCCGGTCGCAGTGCCTCACTTCGATCTCGTCGGGCGCAACGGCTTGGTGTGCGTCGGCCACCGAAAGATCATCGGCTCACCGGCCAAAGCCGATCTCGGCGAGCGCACAGGTGAGGACCTCGCACGCTTCCTGTCCGCGCTGCACAGCTTCCGGTCGAGCGGGGCCTCCGCCCTTGGTATTCCGTGCTTTGACCCCGCGTCGTGGCGAGAGCACTTCGGCAGCCTCTGCGCGGAATTCCGACGACGCGTCTTCCCGCTGCTCCCGTTGAATGACCGCGAGCCCTCGGAGATTCGTTAGCCGAGGTTCTGCGTGTACATCTGAGTCCGCTCCATACGCTGCGTTCCGGCCTGTCCTGGTAGACGGAGGCCCTCGACGTACCGGCCCCGCGAGGATCCAAAATGCCGCGAGCCCGCTTCACGAAAGGCCTCGCGGTTAGTGCTCCCAGTCGGTCATAACCCGAACCATGCAGCAGTAGCCGGAGTGCGGCTGAAGCTCAGAGTTTGCCGCGCGAGATCTGTGGAGTAGCCGCTGTTACTGCTGGGGCTCTAGTCCTAGGGTTCTTGCCTTTCGCTGTGTCTCCTCGAGCGTGCGGCACCGTGCGGGTGCCAGTGCCACCAGGGCCTCGACGTCTTGGCTGTTGTATGCCGCGTACGCCTGCAGCAGAAGTCCTCGGTGGTCCGCCTGCACGGCGGTGGTCGCCGTCACAGCCCGACGATCAGGTCGCGGACCTCGGCGGGCTGGGAGAGGAATGGGTGGTGGCCGGCGTCGAGTTCCACGACGCTGGCTGCTCGACCGGCGAACTCGCGTTGCAGGTTGGCCGGGGTGCCCTGGTCTTGCACGCAGACGAGGTACGTCGAGGGCACGTGCTGCCAGGCCGCTGACTTCACCGGCTGCTCGAGCACCGCCAGGCTCTGCCGGGCCGTCTTGTCCATGGCCTGTCGCTGGATCTCCGGATCGCAATCCTGCAGGAACGTCTCGGCCAGGGCCTCCGGCCGGACGGTGAACGTGCCGCCCTCGGGATCGATGTCGAGGAACGGGGCGGGCTCCTCACCGCCGAACGAGGAGAGGCTCTGCCCGACCTCGGGCAGGTAGCTCGACACGAGCAGCAGATGGCGCACGGCGTCGACGCCCGCAGCGGCCTCCGCGGTGACGATGCCGCCGTAGCTGTGGGCGACCACGACGGTCGGCTCATCGCTCGCGGTCAAGACTTGCCGGACCGAGGCGACATCCTCGGCCAGCCCGGGTCCTTGCGTACCCGTCGGCTCACCCGTCTCGCCACAGCTGGGCAGGACGGGCGCCTCGCTGGCGACGCCCCGCTCGGCCAGCAGCTCACCGGTTCGGTGCCACCACCACGATCCGTCCTTGACGCATGCCCCATGCACGAAAACGACCCTCATCATGACCTCCTCGTCGTGTGTCGATCTGCTGTCGAGCGATAGTAGACGTACCGTTCGTTACGTGAAAAGATGACCTGGTGGGCAGGCAGCGCCAACCGCAGATCAAGCAGCGGCTTCTCGACGCGTGCACCGACTACGCGCTCGAGCACGGGCTCCCTGATCGGCTTGGGCCGTTGGCGGCCGCCGCGGGCACCTCGAGCCGGATGTTGATCTACCACTTCGAGACCCGTGACGGACTGCTCCGCGAGGTCCTGGGACAGGCCCGGCAGCGCCAGGTCGAGGCGTTCACCGACCTCATACGCCTGCGACACGACGAGCCCTACCCGGTGACCCTGGCCCGCGCATGGTCAGCGATCTCCGGGCCGCAGGGCGAGCCCTACTTGCGCATGTTCAGCCGGCTGCACGACACCGCGGGAGAACCACTCTGGCCTGGCTTCCGGCGCACCGCGACCACCGACTGGCTCGCACCGCTCGAGCACGGCATGCGCAGCCTCGGCCGGCCCGAGCTTGCCACCGTCGTGCTCGCCGTCATCCGCGGCCTCCTCATGGACCTCGACGCAACCGGCGACACCACACGCACGCACCGGGCCTTCGCCGACTTCCTCACCACGATCGACAGCGCCTGACAACCCGGAAGGACGCCAGATGATGGCGACGGCACGGCCCGACCGATCGCGGCACCATGAGGGCACGCCTTCGCTCCTGGCGATGACTGAACGGCCCAGCGAGC
>DATEXK010000526.1:0-2663 GCA_035257065.1 Gaiellaceae bacterium
GAATGATGGACTTGACGCCGGTTCGAGGTTGTCGGTGAGCTTGGGCGACGCGGTTTCGGATGGTCAGGTTCGAGCGTTGAGGTGTTGGTTGACGAGTTCGATCGGGCGGACGTAGTCGCCGCGGTTCCAGAGCATGCGACGGAGCGCGTGGTTGATGTCGTTGATGTCGCTGCGGCGCAGGCCGTCCTTGTCGGTGATGATCCATCCGAGCTCGAACGCCATTTCGGTCATGAAGCCGAGGGTGCTGCGGCTCGCGGTCTTCGCGAGCTGGACGCTGTCAGGCTCGAGTCCCGAGAATGTGTCGGCGGGAAGGCCTTCTGCGCGGAGCTCGGTCTGGATGGCTTCGACGAGATAGCCACCGAGCGGGCGGAGATCCGCGACGTGGACACCTACGCGGAAGACCGAGAACAGGGTGCCGGTGTGGGTGAGTAGGAGACACTTCTGCCGCTCGATCCAGACGAGGTTCAGATACCAGTCGTCGTCTGTCGGTGGGAGCTCGCTGAGCGTGACCGAGCGGCCGCCGAGCAGATCGAGCATCCTCTTCGTGCAGCGCACGACCACCCGGCGAACCTACCACCCGTTTTGTTCACGCTGCGGCCCGGTATTCGTGCAGCAGTCCGCCTAGGAGGTCGCGGCGCTCAACGCGCACAGGGAGTGGCGAGGGCGGAACGGACGCCGAACGATCCGGCGGAGCGAGTCCGAGCGCGCGGTGGGGCCGGTGCTCGTTGTAGTGCGCCACATAGACACGAAGGACACGCTCGAGATGGCGGCGACCGACGATCAGGAGACGGTCGAGGCAGTCTTCGCGGAGGGTCCGCACCCAGCGCTCCGCATAGGCGTTCGCGTTCGGTGCCCGAACCGGCGTCCGGATCACCCTGACGCCCTCGGAACGCAAGACCTCGTCGAAGGCGCGGCTGAACTTCGCGTCACGGTCGTGGATCAGGAACCGCGGCCGCTGGCCGCGGTCGTCCAGATCCATCAGCAGGTTGCGCGCCTGCTGGACCATCCAGGCGCCGTCGGGGCTGTTGGTGCAGGCCACGTACTCAATCCGGCGGCTGCCGGTGCAGATGAAGACGAGCACGTACAGCCGGCGCAACAACACCGTGTCAACGGTGAGGAAATCGCAGGCAAGGATCGTCTCGCCGTGTTGGCGCAGGAACGAGCGCCAGTCCAACTGGCCGCGCTGGGGCGCGGGCGGAACACCGGCGGCCCTGAGCACGTTGCGCACGAAGCTCGCGGAGACATCGATCCCGAGCTTGCGCAGCTCGCCGACGATCCGGAGGTAGCCCCAGCTGCCGTTCTCACGCGCCAGTCGCAGGACCAGCTCGCGCACCTCCTCGTCGATCGGCGGTCGACCCGGAGCCCGGTGCGGGTATGTCCAGTGGCGGGCGACGAGCCGTCGATGCCAGCGCAGCAGCGTCTCGGGCCTCACCAAGAACGCCTGCCAGGAGCGACGCGGCAGCACCCGGCTGAGCGCAGCCAGGAGCAGCCGGTCGCGCGGCGTGAACTGCGGCCTCTTCACCTGTCGCCGCAGGATCGAGAGCTCGTGCCGCAACACGAGGATCTCGAGCTCCTTCGAGCGCTCGCCGCGCCCGAGCAGCACGACCAGCTCAAATAGACGGCAGGCAAAGACGTACACCAACGACACGGCCACGAGCAACCTCCAGAGGACGGGAACGCCGACGCTACCCCGACCTCAACCGCGCGCGCCGCGAGGCCGACTGAGTTTGTACACCCCACGCGTTCAACGGCTGGATGCGGCGCTCTCTCGGTGAGGCCGTCGCGTGCGTGCCCAATGCCGAGCATCCCGACAACCTGCCCGCATCTAAAGCAACCCGAAAGGACACGTAGAACCGTGGCGAGGCTCGGCGCCTAAAAGCGACCAACTGCGAACATGGTCCCGTGCGCGGCGACAGAGACACGGGTCAGCTCAACGATTTCGCTGGATACCAACTCGCGTATGACGTTCGAATGCTTGTTTGCCAAGCGTACGAGTTGCTCTCACGCTATCCCGACGGATTGCCTGACGGGTTCCGGGATCACACCGAGGATGCCCTCCTTGAGGCGTGGCTTGTACACCTGCGCCTCCTGGACGAGTTTCTTCGACTGGGACAACGCACGCGGGGTAACGCCATCGCCAGGGACTGGTTCCGTGAATGGAGGAGTACGGGCTTTCTCACTAGGGACGAACGCACCGCGATCGAGGCACAGGTGTCACACATCAATTGGTCCCGCAAGAAGTGGTCTCGCGAACAGCGTCCTCCGTGGGGCGACATTCGTCGGCTCACGGAAGCATGCTGTCGCGAGCTGCTGCGCTTCTTCGCCGAGGTTGAGGGAGCCTGCTCCAGGCGCCACGAGGCGTTCGACAAATCGCTCGACCTCGCCGAGAAGTTCGTCCAGCAGCGACTCACCCGATGCGACTGTCCGCTCGGAACGTGAGGGCCACTGGAAAACCCGCTCGACGAGCGCGTCCTCCTAGGCTCGTTCAGCGACGCCAAGGCGACCGCCGGCCGCTGTTCGGGCGATGACTTCTCGGTAGAGGTCCGTGATGCGGGTGGCGATCGCCGGCCAGCCGTAGTGGCGGTGAGCCTCGGTGGCGGCTTGCTGGCCGCGGCGGTGCCGCTCGCTCGCATCGGTGGCGGCCTCGATCAGTGCGGCGGCTA
>DATEXK010000527.1:0-9688 GCA_035257065.1 Gaiellaceae bacterium
CTTGTCGGGATAGTCGATGCGGGGCTCGTCGGTGTCCGTGCCGAGGTCGACGATCGCATGACCGTCGGCCTGGAGCGTCTGCAGAACCGTCTCGCGCAGGTGGACGCCGCGGTGGTCGAAGGCGACGGCGACGTTCATCGCTAGGCCACGCGCGCACGGAGCGCAAGCGCTCGCGCGACGACGTTGTCGACCGTGTAGCCGAACTTCTCGAGCACGGTGTTGCCGGGAGCCGACGCGCCGAAATGCTCGATCGAGATCGAGTCACCCTCGTCTCCGACCCACTGCTTCCAGCCGAGCGCGATACCCGCCTCGACCGAGAGACGCGACTTCACGTCGGGCGGCAGCACCTCCTCGCGGTAGTCGGCGGGCTGAGCCTCGAAGAGCTCCCAGCACGGCATCGAGACGACACGCGCCTGCACGCCCTGCTCGCCGAGTTGCTTGGCCGCGTCGATCGAAAGCGCAACCTCGGAGCCGGACGCGATCAGGATCAGGTCGGGCAGCCCGTTCGACTCCTCGGCCTCCCAGACGACATAGGCCCCGCGGGCGACGCCGTCCCGCCGGGTGCCCTCGAGCGTCGGCAGCTTCTGCCGCGACATCGCAAGCCCGACCGGCCCGTCCTCGCGCTCGAGCGCGACCTTCCACGCACCGACGGTCTCGGTCGCGTCTGCGGGACGGACGAACCAGAAGTTGGGGATCGCACGCAGCGCCGCGAAGTGCTCGACGGGCTGATGCGTCGGCCCGTCTTCGCCGAGCGCGACCGAGTCGTGCGTCCACGCCCACACCACCGGCAACTTCGAGAGCGCCGAGATGCGCACGGACGGCCGCATGTAGTCGGAGAAGATCAGGAACGTCGAGCCGTACGGCTTGAGCATCCCGTCGTGCAGCGAGATGCCGTTGACGATCGCGCCCATCGCGTGCTCGCGAATGCCGAACGCGATGTTGCGGCCCGCATGGGTGGCCGAGAAGACGCCGCCGCCCTTGAACTCGGTCTTCGTCGACTCGACGAGGTCGGCGGCGCCGCCGATCATCGTCGGCGTGAAGAGCTTGAACGCCTCCATCACCTTCGCGCCGGCGTCGCGCGTCGCGACGCTCTGCCCGGGCTCGAACTCGGGCAGGGCCTCGACCCAGCCGGGCCGCGGCTTGCCGGTGTGCACCTGGTCCCAGTCCTCGCGTAGGCCGGGATACTTCGCCGACCAGGCGGCAAGCTCGTTCTGCCACGCCTCCTCGAGGGCGATCCCGCGCTCGATGCGGTTCATGTGCGCGCTCACCTCGTCGGGGACGACGAAGTGCTCGTCGGGGTCCCAGCCGAGCGCGACCTTCGTCGCGCGCACCTCGTCTTCGCCGAGCGGCGAACCGTGCGCGCCCGCGGTGTCGACGGCGTGGGGAGCTCCGAAGCCGATGTGCGAGCGCACGACGATCATCGACGGCCTCTCCGTCTCCGCCTGTGCGGCGGCGATCGCCTTGCGCAGCGAAGCGAGGCTGTTCGCGTCGGCGACGTGCTGCACGTGCCAGCCCTGCGCGGCGAGGCGCGCGCCACGATCCTCCGTGAACGAGATCGAGGTCGTGCCGTCGATCGTGATGTGGTTGTCGTCGTAGAAGTAGACGAGCTTGCCGAGTCCGAGCGTGCCCGCGATCGACGCCGCCTCGTTCGAGATGCCCTCCATCATGTCGCCGTCGCCGCAGATGCAGTAGACGTGATGGTCGACGATCTCGTCGTACGGCCGGTTGTA
Organism: Gaiellaceae bacterium; assembly: GCA_035257065.1. Lineage (GTDB taxonomy): Bacteria > Actinomycetota > Thermoleophilia > Gaiellales > Gaiellaceae > Palsa-739. The sequence goes on from DATEXK010000527.1 coordinate 1,731, forward strand.
GCGCTCGGCGAGGAAGCGCTCCGCGATGGCGAAGCCGACGCCGTTCGCGAATCCCTGGCCGAGCGGCCCGGTCGTCGCCTCGATGCCAACGGTGTGGTGCACCTCCGGATGGCCCGGCGTGAGCGACTCCCACTGGCGGAAGCGCTTGAGCTCCTCGAGCGAGAGGTTGTATCCCGCGAGGTGCAGCGTCGCGTACTGGAGGATGCAGGCGTGGCCGGCGGAGAGGATGAACCGGTCGCGGTCGGGCCACTGCGGGTTCGCCGGGTTGTGGTCCATGACCTCCGTGTAGAGGAGGTAGGCGAGCGGGGCGAGCGCCATCGCGGTGCCGGGGTGGCCGGCGTTCGCCTGCTGGACGGCGTCCATGGCGAGCGTGCGAATGGTGTCGATTGAGCGCTGTTCGATGTCAGTCTTTGCCACGAAGCTCCTCGTAGAGTCGCTGCTGCCTTTCTCGGGCCGAACGATATGCCTCTGCCCGCGATTCCCGCGGATGGAACACGTTTCCGAGGGGCGCCCGAGTGGCCTCGTAACCCAACCGTTCCAGGATTGCAACCGCGGCGCCCCGAAGCGACGCCTCCTCGACCGCCGACTCGATCACGGGCCGGGCGAGCGCGTCCGCCACCAACTGGATCCACTCGGGGTCGGCGAGCAGCGCGCCTCCGGTCGCCACGACCTCCTCGAGCTCGGGCAGACGGTCGGCGATCGCGGCAAAGCGGAACGCGACCCCCTCGAGGGCGGCCTGCCGGATGTCGAGCGAGGTCGTGTCGAACGTCAGGCCGGCGATCGCGCCGGTCGCATCGGGATCCCAGCCGGTCGAGCGCTCGCCGCCGAGGAACGGCAGGAACGTGAGGCCGTGTTCGCCAGGATCGCGCTCGAGGAGGGAGCCCTCACCGCCGGCGAGCGTCTTCTCGAGCCAGGCGTGGAGGTTGCCGCCGTCCGACAGGGAGCCGCCGTCGAGCACCCGCCGCTCGTCGAGGCGATAGAGGAAGAGACCCGGCTGCGGCTGCGGGGTCTCGGTCTCGTAGAGCAGGCGCATTGCACCCGACGTGCCGATCATCAACGCCGCGCGGTGCCGGCCCACGCAGCCGGCGCCGAGATTCGAGCACGCTCCGTCGATCAGGGCCGGATACCAGACGCCAAGCGGCTCGTCGGAGATGCGCGGCAGGCGCTCCTCCCCGACGCCGAGGAGCTCGAGGAGCTCCGCGTCCCAGCCGTTCGTCGCGAGATCGAGCAGTCCGGTGCACGACGCCATCGAGAGGCTCGTGACCGGCTCGGCGCCGAGAAGCTCCATGGTGAGGTAGTCGCAGAAGGAGACGAAGCGCGTCGCGGTGCGGAAGAGCTCCGGCTCGTCCTCGGCGAGCCAGGCGAGCTTCGCGGGCCAGAAGGAAGGGTGCAGCGGAGCGCCCGTCCGGGCATGGACGGCGGCCGCGTCGGGTACGCGCCGGCGAAGCCATTCGGCCGCACCGGCCGAGCGCGTGTCGCGCCAGCCGAGCACCGGCGTCAACGGCCGGCCGGCCGCGTCGAGCGCGACGAGGCTGTGCATGAAGCACGAGGCGCCTACGGCGTCGACACCCTCGTCACGGCCCGCGACGACCTTCCGGACGAGCCCCACGATCTCGTCAGGATCGTGGCCGTCGTAGCGCTCCTGCAGCAGGTCGTCGAGCGGTTCCGCTCGCTCGTCGAAGCGCTGGGCGCGCACCGAGGACGAGCCGACGTCGAGGGCGAGAACAGACGGCACCGTCCGAATCTAATCGTGTCGCTCTACCCTGGAGCCGTATGGCGGTCGTCATCGCATCCAACCTCCGTAAGGAGATCTCCGGGAACCTGCTCTTCGACGGGGTCTCCTTCAGCGTCGAGCGGCGCGACCGCGTCGCGCTCTCCGGCCCGAACGGAGCCGGCAAGACGACGCTGCTGCGCATCCTCGCCGGCGAGACCGAGAAGCACGGCGGCGAGCTGGCGTTCGAGAAGGGCACGCGCATCGCCTTGCACGACCAGCGGCCCCCCGTCGAACGAGACATCACGCTGCGCGAGTACGTGCTCTCCGGCGCGCGCGATCTCGTCCGGCTCGAGGAGGAGCTGACGGAGCTCGAGCAGGCGATGGCGCGCGGCGTCCACGACCAGGCGACGATGAACCGCTACTCGACGGCGCAGGCGCGCCTCGAGCACGCCGGCGGCTACGGCTGGCGCGACCACGCGACGTCGGTCGTCCGCGGCCTCGGCTTCGCCGACGAGAGCCTCGACCGGCCGTTGCGCACGTTCTCGGGCGGCGAGCTGACGCGCGCATCGCTGGCGCGCGCGCTCGGCGGCGACCCCGATCTGCTGCTGCTGGATGAGCCGACAAACCACTTGGATGTCGCAAGCCTCGAGTGGCTCGAGCGCGAGCTGCAGTCACTCGACGCCGCGGTGATCCTCGTCGCCCACGACCGCTGGTTCCTCGAGGCGGTGACGACGGCGACGATGGAGGTCGTCGCGGGGCGCGGCACATTCTTCCCGGGGCCGTGGCACGCCTGGCGCCGTGAGAAGGCCGCGCGCGCGCTGCATGCACAGAAGGAAACGCAGCGCATCGCGGGCGACATCGAGCGGCTCGAGCGCTTCGTCGAGCGGTTCCGCGCGAAGAAGGACAAGGCGAAGCAGGCGCAGGCGAAGGTGACGCAGATCCAGCGTCTGGAAAGCGAGCGGAAGCACGCGGCGAACGAGGTCGCCCTCCTCTCACGCCGCACGCGCACGCTCGGCTTCGAGTTCCTGAAGCCGGCGCGGAGCGGCCGCACGGTGCTCGAGGTCGAGGGCCTCGACCTGCGGATCGGCGAGCGGGAGCTCCTGCGCGGCGCGACGTTCGCGCTCGAGCGCGGCGAGCACGTCGCGCTCGTCGGGCCGAACGGCTCCGGCAAGACGACGCTGCTCGAGACCGTGCTCGGCCGGCGCGAGGCGGCCAAGGGCAAGATCCAGCTCGGCCACGGTGTCGTGCCTGCGTACTTCTCACAGCAGGAGGCCGAGCTCGACATGCGCGGCTCGGTTCTCCAGTGCGTGCAGACGATGACAAATCTCGCGCGCCCGGATGCGATGTCGCTGCTCGGCCGCTTCCTCTTCTCCGGTTGGGACGAGGTGGAGAAGCCGGTGGCGGTGCTCTCGGGCGGAGAACGCCGCCGGCTCGCGCTCGCGGTCACCGTCGCGTCGGGCGCGAACTTCCTCGTGCTCGACGAGCCGACGAACCATCTCGACCTCGAGAGCCGCGAGGCGCTCGAGGCGGCACTCGACGCGTTCCCCGGCACCGTGCTGCTCGTCTCGCACGACCGCGCCCTGCTCGACGGAATCGCGGAGCGGACGCTCGCGATCGAAGACGGGGAGCTGCACGCGTACGACGGCGGCTGGGCCGAGATGCTGCGCCGGCGCGAGGAGCGCGTCGCGCGCGCGACATCAGCCGCGCAGGCGCCGAAGCCGGAGAAGCAGCACAAGGCGAAGCCGCAGCGAGCGGCGAAGCCGCGCCCGAGCGAGCTTCAGCGCGTGGAGGCCGAGATCGCCACGCGGGAGGCGGAGGTGGCAGAGCTCGAGGTGAAGCTCGCCGAGGACTGGGCGAACGTCGACGTTCTCGCCGCGCACAAGCGGTCGCGCGATTCGCTGCAGATGCTCCTCGAGCGCTGGGAGGCGCTCTTCGAGGAAGCGCAGGCGTGATCCACCGAGTCGAGTGACGTAGCGGAGTGGACCGACTCCGCCGGCGCTTGTTACGCCGACGGAGTCAGTGGGTCGACCTCGGTGGCGCCGCCGAGGTCCTGTGTGAGTTGCGCGTATTCGTCGCGGCCGATCTCGCCGCGCGCATAGCGCATACGTGCAATCGCGAGCGGATCGGGGCGACCCCAGGGCGGTCCACCCGGACCGGGCCCGTGCATGCCGCGACCGAAGTGCCGCCCGAAGCGCCTGCGCCGCAGGAGGATCAGCGCCATCTGCGCGATCACGAGCAGGATGAGCACGAGCAGCAGCGCGAAGATCACCCACTCGAGCGTGTCCGCCCCGCCGCCACGATGTCCGCCGCCCCACTCGACCATTTGACGCTGCATCGGCGGCGGTACGCGCTGGTACATGGAGCGAGCGTACCCGCGCCGGCGGCCGCGACGACAAATGCTTAGGCGATTCTCACCCGAGCAACTTCTCGAAGCAGAGGCTGAGGGCGCGCGAGGCGTACGGCTCGTAGCAGGGCATGCGTGCGTATCCCGCCGACGTGTACAAGCCCAGCGCCTCAGGCTGGCGGTCGCCGGTCTCGAGCACGACGCCGACGTAGCCTAGACGGCGCGCCTCCGCCTCGAGCGCCTCGAGCAGCCGCCGGCCGAGGCCGAGACCGCGCGACGCCGGCTCGACGTACATGCGCTTCAGCTCGGCGCGCGTGTCGTCGAAGCGGCAGACGCCGCCGCACCCGACCGCGCGACCGTCGATGCGCGCCGCGAGGAACACGCCGTCCGGCGGCTCGAACATCCAGGCGTCCCGCGCGGGGCCGATGTCCGCCTCCCCGGCGTAGAGGCCGCGCATCTCTTCCTGCTGGGCGACGGTGAGCGCGAACACGTCGGGCGCGTCGAAGCGCGCGACGGCGACCTCAGGACCAGAAGGCATCGAAGACCGCCTGGTCGTACGGCAGCGCGCGCACTTCGACCCACCGTCCCTCGCCGTCGAGCCGGCAGACCAGCGCCTGGTCCAGATCGAGCTCTCGCCCGTCCGGCCGCCGGCCGCGGGCGCGGCAGTACGTGACCTGCCGCTCGCCGTCGTCGAGCTCCCAGTTGAGCTCGACGCCATACGTTCCGTCGGTCAGCTCTTGCGTGCGGCGAAAGAAGGCGAGGATCGCCTCACGGCCGGCGTACGTTCCCGCCATGAGGCTCTCGCCGGCGACCGTCCACACACACTCCGCTCCCACCCGGTCGATGAAGTCCGCCGGCCGCGCGCTCACGACCAGAACCTCGTGAACGCGTCCGCCTCGAACGGGATCGCAGTGGCGGTGACGATGCGGCCGTCGTCCACGTCGCAGAGCAGCAGCTGGTCGATGTCGAGCTCGCGGCCGTTCCGCGCGCCGCGCGCCCGGTACACCGCCGCCGCCCGGCCGTCGCCTCCGAGCGCCCAGACGAGCGAGCTGCGATACGTCCCGTCGGTCTGACTCGTCGTCCCGCGCAAGAAGAGCACGACGTCCCGCCAACCGTGGTACTCGCCCGACATCGGCGTGTCGCCGCCCACGCGCCAGACGACGTCGTGGCCGAACATCCCCGCGAGCGCCGCGCCGTCCCGGCGTCCGAACGCGTCGAAAAGACGGCGCATCAGCGCCGCGTTCGGATGAGCGTCGGTCATGCGTCGTTACCGAGCGTCGCGACGACGGCCTCTGCGATCACCTTCAATGGGCGACCGGACGACTGGCTCGCCTTGCGCAGGCGCGCGAACGCATCACCCTCCGTCAGCCCTTCCTTCTCCATCAGGAGACCCTTCGCGCGCTCGATCGCCTTGCGCGCCGCAAGCGCCTCGGCGAGCGACTCGGCCTCCGCGCGCAGCGCCTGCAACTCGTCGTGACGGGCTCGCGCCGACTGGATGGCGGGCAGCAGATCCTGCTCGCGGAACGGCTTGACGAGGTAGCCGTAGACACCGGCCTCGATCGCACGGGAGACGATCTCGGACTGGCCGTACGCGGTGAGCATCACGATCGGGATCGGCCGCTCCTCGAGGATGCGCCGCGCCGCGTCGATGCCGTCGAGCTTCGGCATCTTCACGTCGAGGATCGCGAGGTCCGGCTGCTCGGAGCGTGCGAGCGCGACCGCCTCCTCGCCGTCGCGCGCCTCACCGCAGACATCGAAGCCCGCGCTGACCAGCATGTCCCGCAGATCGAGCCGGATGAGCGTCTCGTCTTCGGCGATCAGGATTCTCATGACGGCAGTCTCGCGTTTCTCAGGCGCATCGCGCTGTGCTGAACCGTCCGGCCCTGCCCGCGGGGGGCCACGGATCGCTCACAGATTCTTCAGGAGCTCCTTCGGCTCCGGCCAGTGGAGCAACTCGATGGCCTCGTCGCGCGTGCACCAGCGGTACGCGTCGTGCTCCCAATCGATGACCGGCTCCCAGTCCGTGGGCGCATCGACGAGGAACGAGTGCACGACGATCTCCACGGCGCCGGCAGGCACGCTCGCGCGGTACTCCGGAAACTCCTCGAGGGCATAGGCGTACGGCGTGCCGATCTCGACCGGCTCGGCGACGAGCCCCGTCTCCTCGAGCAGCTCGCGCGCAGCGGCATCGGCCCACGACTCGCCCTCCTCGACCGCGCCGGCGACGGAATGCCAGTACGCGCCCTGCCTCGGCGAGCGGTGCAGCACGAGGATCTCGTCGCGACGGCGCACGAGCACCAGCACCTCGAACGGCAGCCTGGTCAACGGACGGAGCTGAGCGTGCTCATACCGGAAACACGACCTCGGCGCGCGTGCCGCCGTCGTCGATCAGGGCGAAGCTCCCCTGCAGCTCGTCGCGAACCAGCGCGCCGACGATCGAGAGCCCTGTCCCCTCCGCTGCGTCGCCGGGGCCGGCGCCTTCGTCGCGAATCGCGAGCACGACGTTGCCGTTGCGCTGGGCGAGCTCGATCCGGACGGAGCCGGAGCCGTGCTCGAGTGCGTTCTGGAGGAGCTCGCTGAAGACGAGCGCGAGCGCGGTCGCGCGGATGCCGGCAATCGAGACCTGCTCGAGGTTCGCCTCGACGACGCGCCCGGCGGCGAGCCCCTGGACGAGCATCGCGCGCAGCCGGTCGATCAGCTCGGCGAGCTCGACCTCCTCGTCGCGCTGCTCGGTGAGCACCTCGTGCACCGCTGCAATCGCGAGGATGCGGTTCACCGAGTGCTCGAGCGCCTCCTTCGGGTCGACACCTTCAGCGCGCGACTGCAGGCGCAGCAACGACGCGACGGTCTGGAGGTTGTTCTTCACTCGATGGTGGATCTCTTGCGCGAGCACGCCGCGCATCACGGCGCGGCCGTGCTCCAGCGCGACGGCGGCGTGGTGCGCGATCGCCTCGAGCAGTGCGCGGTCGTCGTCCGAGAACGGCGAGTCGCGGTCGGCCACCAGCTCACCGATCACGCGGCGCTTCCAGCGCAGGGGCGTGCGCACGGCGTGCTTGCCGGCGCGGCCTTCCGGCCAGGCGATCCGGCCGTCCTCGAGCACGAGCGCCGCTCCCGTCGCCGACACGGCGCCCATCGTCGTCTTGACGATCGCCTCGAGCGACTCCTCGAGATAGAGCGACTCGGACACCGCCTCGGAAATGCGCGCCAGCGCCTCGAGCTCCACGACACGCCGCTGCGCCTGTGAGTACAGCTGCGCGTGCACGATCGACTGCGCGACCTGATCGGCGATCGAGACGAGCAACTCGATCTCCGACTCGCTGTAGACGCGAGGCACACGCGTGCGGACGTTCATCGCGCCTTCGAGTGTCTCGCCGCGGACGAGAATCGGGACGGCGAGGATCGACTCGTACTGCGACTCCGGCAGGTTCGCGAACTGCTTGAAGCGCGGGTCGAGGTGCGCCTGCGCCGGAATCATCACCGGCGACCGCTCAGCCGCCGCGGTACCGGTGATCCCTTCGCCGGTGCGCATACGGGGACGCTTCGTCATGTCCTCGATGCTCGTCCCGTGCGTCGCCCGGAGCACGAGTTCGTCAGTTCTTGCGTCGTAGAGGTAGACGAAGCACGCATCCGCATGGAGGGCGTCGGCGACCTTCGTCGCAACGAGGTTGAGCACCTCTTCGAGATCGAGAGTCGAATTGACCGCCGCCGTCGTCTCGGTCAACAGGCGGAGGTGCCGCTCGGTCGCGCTCATGCTCGTATCGTAGGAGGGAAGATCCGGGACGCGCGGGCTTGATTGCGGTTCTGCCTGCAGGGGAAGGTGAGGGCCATGGTCGTCCTCGCCACGAAGGTGAGAGTCATGGTCATCCTCGCCACACTGCTTGCGGCGACGGCGACGCTGGC
>DATEXK010000528.1:0-8884 GCA_035257065.1 Gaiellaceae bacterium
CCTGGCTGCGCCAAGGCGACGCGCGCCTGGTCGCGGCCTACCTCGGCCACGCTGACCTCTCAACCGTCAGCCGCTACGCCCACGTCGCCGAAGACGAGCTCCACGAGGCCGCCGCTGCGGTCGCCGCCCGCAGCGGCCTTGACACGTTGCCGACGTCGGGGTTGCCGCCGTCGGGGCCGGTTGCTAGCCTCCCTCGTGCGGGGCGGAGCGTTGCCGGCACAGCCCGAGGGCGAACGGCCGGGCGCCTGCGCCGAGCGGTTCCACGGAAACCGCCGCAGGCTGCTGTCCGGCAACCCTGACGATTTCCCGGCGTACCGCCAGCATAGAAAAAGCCCCGTTTCCAGGGCTTTTTCCGTAGCAGGCCTGTAAGCCGGATTCTGTCGAGGGTGACCATCCATCTTTGCGGCTACCCGGCTCCTTGACGGGCCGTCTTGGCGGAGCCTGTTCGCCTTGCACCGGACGGGGTTTAGCGAGCCGCCGTGTCACCACGGTCGCTGGTGGGCTCTTACCCCACCGTTTCACCCTTACCGGCGGCGTCTCCGGAGAACACGCCGCCGGCGGTCTGTTTTCTGTGCCACTTTCCGTCGGCTTTCGCCGCCTCCCTGCCGTGCGAGCACGTTGGGAGCGTCCTGCCCTGTGGTGTCCGGACTTTCCTCGGGCGCCCCCACCCAGATGAACTGAGTCGCGGCGACCGCGGTCACCCGGCCTGCGAGCCGAATTCTACCTGGAGAACGTTCGATTCGATCCGGCCGCGCAGGAGCATCTCGCATTCGGGGCAGCGCACCGCCGCCCCGTCGTGCAGCACGAACTCGCCGCACACCGGGCACTCGAGCGACGCCCCCCGCAGGAGGGCGAAGAGCTCGTGCTCGAGCGTCCGGTGCACGGACGAGACGTTCATAGCGTCCGGAAGACCCCCACGACCTTGCCCAGGATCTGCACGTGCTCGGCATAGATCGGCTCGAGCGACGCATTCTCCGGCTGGAGGCGCACGCGGCCCTTCTCCCGGTAGAACGTCTTGACCGTCGCCTCGTCGGCCGACTCGTCGTCTCCGGCGAGCGCGACGACGATGTCGCCGTTGCGAGCGTCCTGCGCGCGCTGCACGATCACGAGGTCGCCGTCGAGAATGCCGGCGTCGATCATCGACTCGCCCTTGACGCGCAGCACGAAGTCGCCGCGCAGCGTCTCGGGCACCGCGATCTGATCCTCGATGTTTTGCTCGGCGAGCAGCGGCCCGCCCGCGGCGATCTGGCCGAGCAGCGGCAGCTTCGGCAGCTCGACGACGGCGGCCTCGGCCGGTTTCTCCCGGCCGACGAGCTCGAGCGCGCGCGGCTTCGTCGGGTCGCGCTTGAGCAGGCCCGCCCGCTCGAGGTTCGCGAGGTGGGCATGGACCGTCGAGGGCGACGCCAGCCCGACCGCCTCACCGATCTCGCGAACGGTCGGCGGGTAGCCGTGGAGATCCACGTACTCGACGAGGAAGCTCCAGATTTCCTGTTGCCGTCCGGTCAGTTCCACTTGGTGTCCTCCTGCGGGGAAAGGTCAGGTCGAACGTGTGTTCGCTACCAGGGTACGGACTCCTGCGGACGGCGTCAAACGAATCTCTCCAGCCTCGACCCGGGGGGAGTCGATGACCTGAACGTGACTGTTGCGGCCCAGCCGGATCGGAAGCGGCACTCGTGGATCGGCGGCTGCGCGCTCGCCGCCGCGCTCGCCGCCGTGACTGTCTTCGTCGGCTCGTGGTTCGTCGCCGATCCGTCGCTCCCTCAGCAGAGCTGGGCCGTGCAAAAGGCGATGTTCGGTGCTGCGGCCGTGCTCTGGCTCGCCGCCCTCGTTCTCGGCGCACTCAGCCGGCGCGACGACCGAGCCCAAGCTGCCGTGGTCATCGCCCTGGCCGCTCCGGCGCTCTTCGTGTACATGCTCGTAACCGGTCAGTAGCAGGAGCGCCCCTCCGCGGGGATCCGCCCCGCCAACGCGGACACCGAACACGAGAAAGGGCCGCCCGTAGGCGACCCTCGATCGAATGCGCTGGAGAGGACTTGAACCTCCACGGCCTTGCGGCCACTAGCCCCTCAAGCTAGCGCGTCTACCAATTCCGCCACCAGCGCCAGAGCGGCGCATTGTAGCGTCGGCGCGAATCCCGCTACTTGAGGTAATGGAACAGGGCGACGCTGTTCACGAAGAACAGGACGCCCACCACGAGCGTGAAGCGCGTCAGGTTGCGCTCGACGATGTGGGTGCCGCCCTGCGAGGCCGGCGTGAAGCCCATGCCGCCCATGCCGGCGTCGCGGCCCGAGTGCATCAGGATCAGCGCCACGAGGACGAAGACGATCAGGACCTGGAAGACGGCGAGGAGGCTGGTCACAGGGGCAGGGTAGCCAAACTACGTCGTGGCGATCTCGACGATCGCCGCGATCAGCTCGGCGGCGATCCGGTCCTTCGTCACGTAGCCCGCGGCGCCCGCCTCGCGGGCGAGGTCGACGTCCGCGCGGGAGCTCGAGCCGGTCAGCATGAGGATGCGCGTGTCCGCCCGGTCGGCGCGGATCGCGCGGGCGGCCTCGAACCCGTCCAGCACCGGCATGCTGACGTCCATCAGCACGACGTCCGGCCGGAGCTCCCGTGCGAGCTCCACCGCCTCGCGGCCGTCGCCTGCCTGGCCGACGACGGTGATCCGCGCGTCGCCGACGAGGATCGCCTCGAGCGCCTCCGCGAAGAGGCGGTGGTCGTCGGCGATGAGAACGCGGATCGGCATGCCTGTCCTACAACGAGAATCCGCCTTGTTAGGCTCCGCGCGTGGAAGGCGACCAGGACGCCCGTGCGCGCATCCAGCACCTGCTCGTCACGGGCGACAACCGGCTGAAGCAGGGCGTCGACCCCGAAAAGGCGCGCGCGAGCTGGGAGCAGGCGCTCGAGGTCGCGCGGGAAGCGGGCCTCGAGGACGCCATTCGCCCCCTCGTCGAGGTCAGGCTCGCCGACCTTAAGGGAACCTCTGACTGAACAAGCACGGGCCGCCGGGCCGCGCTGTGCACGCACGCTGCGGCGTCCTCAGTCGGGCCGATAGAAAACCACTATCGACCCTCCCTGCGTCCTTGCATCGCACGCACCCATCGCACCCCGTCAGCGCGTGGTCGCTCAATCAGAGATTCCAAACGGCCCGGCTGAGGATCGCCTCGATTCGTTCCGCCTGACGCCGCACGTCGTGCTCGGCGGCGGCCGTACGGGCGGCCTCGTTCGGCCGCGGGAACGCCGCCGCCGCCCGCATCGCGTCGGCGATCCCGGCGACGTCGAGCGGGTCGACGAGCACGCCGGCCTCGGACGGGACGAACTCCGGCGGCCCGCCGATCCGGGTGGCGACGACAGAGCGGCCGCACGCCATCGCCTCGAGCAGGGCCTGCCCGAGCGGCTCGATCAGGCTGGGCTGGCAGAGCACGTGGCTCTCGCCGAGCAACCGCGCGATCTCGTCGTGCGGGACGCGGCCGAGCAGCCGCACGCCGGGGCGGCCTTCGAGCTTCGCGCGGAGCGGCCCGTCGCCGGCGTACGCGAGCGTCCCTTCACCGAGCAGCGCGAACGCGTCGGCAAGGCGCACGACGTTCTTGCGCTGCTCGAGCGAGCCCACGCAGAGGTAGCGCGGCGGGCCGTCGGGCGGCGCAGAAACGGCGAACTGTTCGAGGTCGACGCCGCTCGAGACGACCTCCGTCTTGCCGCGCGCCTCGGGCAGCTTCGTCTCGAGCTCGCGCCGCAGGTAGTCGGAGACGCAGACGACGGTCGCGGCGCGCCGGACGACGAAGCGCGTCGCGGCAGCGATCCCGGGGATCGCCCCGATGTTCCGCACGTCGCGCCCGTGCGCCGTCACGACGAGCGGCGCGCGCCCCGCGAGCGCGGCGATCAGACCGCTCGGGACGAGAAAGTGCGCGTAGACGACGTCGGGCTTCGACGCACGCAATGTCTTGCGCGCGAGCGTCAGGTAACGAGCCTTCCCGCCTGCACGCGTGTCGAGCACCGCACGCTGCACCTCGTTGCCGCGCGCGACGAGCTCACGCTCGACCTGCGCGACGAACGTCCCGAGATCGGGCGCGCCGGGGCCGGGGTACATCTGCGAGACGAGCAGGATCCGCACGGCGATCAGCGTATGCTCCGCGCGTGTCGACGCCGCTGCTCCGGCGCGTCCGCCTGAACTATCGTGCTCTCGGTGAGCTCGGGCGAGTCAATCCGCCGCTTCGGCCAGGTGTTCGACGACGTGGCTGCGGCGTATGACGAGGTTCGCCCGAGCTATCCCGCGAGCCTCGTCGACACGGCGATGGAGCGCGGCGCGCTCGTTGCCGGATCGCGCGTCCTCGAGGTCGGCAGCGGCACGGGGAAGTTGACCGAGCTGCTTGCGGCTCGCGGCCTGGACGTGGACGCCGTGGAGCCCGGGCCGAACATGATCGAGGCAGCGCGGAAGCGGGTCGGCGCAAGCGGCCGCGTGCGCTTCCACCTCGGCAGGTTCGAGGACGTGAGCCTCCCGGAGGACGCATTTGCTGCGCTCTTCTCGGCAACGGCGTTCCACTGGGTCGATCCGGCGGTCGGGTGGAGCAAGGCCGCCTCTCACCTCGAGCCCGGCGGGCTGCTCGCGCTTCTGACCCACTGCGGCCTCGAGGACGAGGGATCCGCAGCGGCCGAAGAGGGCTTTCGCGCGCTGTTGCGGAAGCATGCTCCCGACGTCGCCAAAGAGCTCTCGCCGTCCCGAGATCTGGAGGAGATCCTCGCCGGAGTGGAGGAGCGACGCGACAACGCCTCGGCGGTCTGGGACTGGGTGATGCACGAGCACCACGACCTTGCGACCGACGACGCGGCGGGCCTCTTCGAGGACGTCGAGGTCGCGACCGAGGTGTCGACGCTCGAGCAGACGGCCGACGAGCTCCGCGATCACCTCCGGACGACGTCGCTCTACTTCCGGATCGATCCCGCACACCGCGCGGCGCTCGAGGAGGACGACCGGCGCCTGGTCGAAGGGCTCGGCGGAACCGTCCGCTTCTCGCAGGCGGCGGTGCTGATGACAGCCCGACGCCGGTAGCGCCGCTGCGCCTCAGAGACGCGAGCGAACCGCGTCGTACATGCCCCACTCCTCGCGGAGCGCCTCGCAGAGCTCGCCGACCGTGCAGTACGCCCGGAGGGCCTCGCGCAGAAGGGGCAGCAGGTTCTCCTCGCCGAGCGCCGCCTTGCGAACCGCCTCGAGCGTCCGCGCAGCGTCGTCCGCATTCCGCTCGGCCCGCACTCGGGCGGTCCGCTCGACCTGGCGGCGCTCGCCGGCGGGATCGATCTTGTGCAGCTCGACGTGCAGCTCCGACTCCTCCTGGAACCGATTCACGCCGACGATCACGCGCTCGCCGCTCTCGACGGCACGCTGCCACACGAACGCGGCCTGCTCGATCTCGCCCTGGATGAAGCCCTGCTCGATCGCGGCGACCGCGCCGCCGAGCTCGTCCACGCGCCCGATCAGCTCCCAGGCGCGGGCCTCGAGCTCGTCCGTCAACGCCTCGATGAAGTACGAGCCGCCCAGCGGATCTGCCGTGTCGAGCGCACCCGCCTCGGCTGCGAGCAGCTGCTGCGTGCGCAGCGCCAGCTTCGCGGACTGCTCGGTCGGCAGGGCAAGCGCCTCGTCGAACGCGTTCGTGTGCAGCGACTGCGCACCGCCGCACACGGCGGAGAACGCCTGGATCGCGACGCGGACGACGTTGTTGTCGGGCTGCTGCGCCGTGAGCGTCGAGCCGCCGGTCTGCGCGTGGAAGCGCAGCGCCGTCGCCTTCGGGTTCGTCGCGCCGAAGCGCTCCTGCATGATCCGCGCCCAAATCCGCCTCGCAGCGCGGAACTTCGCCACCTCCTGGAAGAAGTCGTTGTGCGCGTTGAAGAAGAAGGAGAGGCGCTCGCCGAACTCGTCGGGCGAGAGACCGGCGTCGACTGCGGCGCGGCAGTACGCGATGCCGTTGGAGAGCGTGAACGCGAGCTCCTGCACCGCCGTCGAGCCGGCCTCGCGGATGTGATACCCGGAGATCGAGATCGTGTTCCAGCGCGGGATCCGCTCGGCGCAGTACGCGAACAGGTCGGTGGTCAGCCGCATCGACGGCTTCGGCGGGAAGATGTAGTTCCCGCGCGCGACGTACTCCTTGAGGATGTCGTTCTGCACCGTCCCGCGCAGCGCGGCCGGCTCGACACCCTGCTTCTCCGCCACGAGCTCGTACAGGAGGAGCAAGACCGACGCCGGGGCGTTGATCGTCATCGACGTCGACACCTCGCCGAGCGGGATGCCGTCCAGCAGGATCTCCATGTCGGCGAGCGAGTCGATCGCGACGCCGGTGCGCCCGACCTCGCCGAGCGAGCGCGGATCGTCGGAGTCGTAGCCGAGCTGCGTCGGCAGGTCGAAGGCGACCGAGAGGCCCGTCTGCCCCGCCGCCAGGAGATACCGGTAACGCTCGTTCGACTCCTCCGCCGACGCGAACCCCGCGTATTGCCGAATCGTCCACGGGCGGCCCCGATACATGTCCCGATAGGGCCCGCGGGTGTACGGATGCTCGCCCGGCGGCTCCAGCGGCCTCGGCGCGTCCTCCGCCGTATAGACCGGCTTCAACTCGATGCCGGACTCCGTCCGGGGCTCGTCGGCCGTGGCCACGGGACGGATCGTAGTTCTCTCAGGCTGCGGACGAGTCCGCCGGCTCACGCGGACGTCGCGCCACGCCGTCTTCTTCTGCCGCACGCGCGACGGCGGCGGCGACGGCCGGCACGATGTCGCGGTTGAACACGCTCGGAATGATGTAGTCCGCGGCGAGCTCGTCTGCGGAGATGGCGGCGGCGATCGCGTGGCCGGCCGCTACCTCCATGCGCTCCGTGATCGTCGTCGCCCGGACGTCGAGCGCGCCGCGGAAGATCCCGGGGAACGCGAGCACGTTGTTGATCTGATTGGGGTAGTCGGAGCGGCCGGTCGCGATGACTGCGACGTGATCTGCAATCTCCTCCGGCAGGATCTCCGGCGTCGGGTTCGCCATCGCGAAGACGATCGAATCCGGAGCCATGCGCGCGACTCCGGCGGCCGTGACGGCTCCCGGCTGCGAGAGCCCGATGTAGACGTCGGCCCCCTCGAGCGCGTCGTCCGCTGTCCCGCGGATGTCGTCCGGGTTCGTGTCCGCGGCATAGAGCGTCTTCACATCGGTCAGCCCCGGGCGGCCGCGATATACCGCGCCCTCGCGGTCGCAACCGACCACGTTCCGAACGCCGGCGGCCTGCAGCGTTCGCGTGACGGCGATCCCGGCCGCGCCCACGCCGGTCAGGACGACGCGCACGTCCTCGATCCGCTTGCCGACGACACGCAGCGCGTTGAGAAACGCTGCGAGAGTGACGACGGCAGTTCCGTGCTGGTCGTCGTGGAAGACGGGGATGTCGAGCGACTCGCGGAGGCGGCGCTCGATCTCGAAGCAGCGCGGCGCCGAGATGTCCTCGAGGTTGATCCCGCCGAAACCAGGAGCGATCGCCTCGACCACCGCGACGATCGCATCGGGATCCTTCGTGTCGAGGCAGATCGGCCACGCGTCGACACCGGCGAACTCCTTGAAGAGGAGCGCCTTGCCCTCCATCACGGGCATCGCGGCCTCCGGGCCGATGTCGCCGAGCCCCAGCACCGCGCTGCCGTCCGTGACGACCGCGACTGTGTTGCGCTTGATCGTCAAGTTCCAGGCGAGCTCCGGATCCGCAGCGATCGCCTGGCAGACGCGCGCGACACCGGGCGTATACGCCATCGACAGATCGTCGCGTGTCTTCACCGGCGCGTTCGAGGACATGTGGATCTTGCCGCCGAGGTGGAGCAGGAAGGTGCGATCGGACACGTTCTCGACCACGACGCCCGGCACGTTGCGGCACGCCTCGACGATCGCGTCCGCGTGCGCGCTGTCCGTCGCGAGCACGCTGATGTCGCGCACCTTGCTCCCGGCTTCGACGCGGACGAGATCGATCGCGTCGAGCAACCCGCCGGCGTCCGCGATTGCACGTGCGAGGTCGGCGAAGCTGCCTGGCCTGTCGTCCAAGCGGGCGCGGAGGGTCACGCTGAACGAGGCGGAATGATGGCTCATAGCCTCATGCTGCCGTGTTCCGGCCGGCGGCGCGCCGGTTCTCCTCTGAACATCCCACGAAACAGCCCTATCTGGCCGAGAGCGCGAGGTCGGCATCGCGCGAGGCGAGGGTCGTGTAGCGGCCTCCGGAGAGGATCAGCTCCTCGTGCTTTCCGACCTCGACGACGCGGCCGGCGTCGAGCACGACGATCTGGTCGGCCTCGCGGATCGTCGAGAGGCGGTGCGCGATCGCGATCGTCGTCCGCCCTTCGGCCAGCCGGTCGAGCGCCTCCTGCACGAGCCGCTCGGTCTCCGTGTCGAGCGAGCTCGTCGCCTCGTCGAGCACGAGGATGGGCGGGTTGCGGAGAATCGTGCGCGCGATCGCCATGCGTTGCTTCTCCCCGCCCGAGAAGCGGTAGCCTCGCTCGCCGACGACCGTGTCGTAACCCTCCGGCAGCGCGGCAATCACGTGATGGATGCGCGCGGCATCTGCGGCGGCCTCCACCTCCTCGTCGGTCGCGTCGGGCTTCGCGAAGCGCAGGTTCTCGCGCACGCTCGCGTGGAAGAGATACGTCTCCTGCGAGACGACACCGACGAGATCGGAGAGCGCCTCGAACGTCATGTCGCGCACATCGACGCCGCCGATCGACACGCTGCCGCTGTTCACGTCATAAAGGCGCGCCGCGAGGTAGCCGA
Organism: Gaiellaceae bacterium; assembly: GCA_035257065.1. GTDB lineage: Bacteria > Actinomycetota > Thermoleophilia > Gaiellales > Gaiellaceae > Palsa-739. The sequence goes on from DATEXK010000528.1 coordinate 8,766, forward strand.
GCGTCGTCTTGCCCGAGCCCGTCTCACCGACGATTGCGGTCGTCGTACCCGATGCAACGGTGAAGCTGACGTCCTCCAGCGTGAGCGTGTCGCCGTAGCCGAACGACACGTGGTCGAAC
>DATEXK010000529.1:0-3431 GCA_035257065.1 Gaiellaceae bacterium
CGGCTGGCGGATGTTCGCGATCGATGCCGAAGTGGCCGACCGGGACGGCGTCGAAAGACGAGGCCGCGTTGTGGAAGCTGTTGTGGTCGGCGCCGCTCGCGGCGTGGTGGTGGGAGCAGCAGACGGCGCCGACCGTTGTCGCGCGCTATGTGCGTCTGAGCATCGCGAAGCCTGAGCATGCGGCGACGGGGCAGCTTGAGCGTGAGCTCGGGTTGACTCCGGCGTCGATGCTGCGTTTGCGGCTCGTGGTGGAGGCGCCCGAGGTTGAGGCCGTGCAGGGTCCGGATCCGTACGCGCATCTTGAGGTGAAGCCGTGACGTCGCGTGGTCTCGAGGTGTTGCGGTGGTCGCATCGGTTCCTGCCCTCGCCGGCGGATCCGTCGCAGCCGCTCGTCTTGAGCGATGAGCAAGCCGAGTTCGTGATCGAGTGGTACGAGGTCGACGCGCACGGCGTCGACGTCTACCAGCGCGGCGCGGTCGAGGCCGCGAAGGGTTGGGGGAAGTCGCCGTTGGGCGCGGTGATCGCGCTCGCGGAGTTTGCGGGTCCGGTGGCGCCGCTCGTGCCGTGGGTTCAGCTCGCGGCGTGCTCGGAGGATCAGGCGCAATCGAACACGTACGCGCTCGTCTGGGCGATGCTCGCGGAGAACGACGGGCGTGTGGCGCGCGAGCTCGGGATTGATCTCGGCCGCGGACGTCTGTACCTGAAGGCGAATCCGGGCGCGAAGCTCGAGGCCGTCTCGAGCTCGTGGGGAGCGCGCGAGGGACAGCGACTCACGTTCGGGTTGCTCGACGAGTCACATAACTTCACGAAATCCAATGGCGGCCAAAGGCTCGCCCGCGTGCTGCGCTGGAACGCGGCGAAGATGGATGGGCGCACGCTGGAGCTCGCGAACGCACCCGAGCTCGGCGAGGGTTCGATCGCGGAGATGACCGAGCATGAGTACGAGCAGGGCGCGGCGGGGATTCTCTTTCACGCGGTTCGGCCGTCGGCCGTGCCTGAGCCCGAGATGGACGATGCGACACTCGAGGGGCTGCTGCGGGAGGTCTATCGAGGTGCGCCGTGGGTTGACCTGGCGCGGCTGCTGCGTGAGGTTCGCGATCCTGGCGCGCCGTGGCCGGAAACATGCCGCTTTTTCTTCAACTTGCCGTCGTCGGGCGTGCTCGCGGCCGTCGATCCGGTCGTGTGGGGCTCGCGCGCTCGGACTCGGACGCTCGAACCGGGCGAGCAGATCGCGCTCGGGTTCGACGGTTCACATTCGCGCGACGGGACCGCGCTCTGTGGATGTACGAAGGACGGCTGGGTTTTCCCGATCGAGGTGCTCGAACGGCCGCCGAACGCCGATGATGACTGGCGCATCGACCGAGCACCGATCCACCGCGCGCTGGACTACATGTTCGCCACGTACGAGATCTCATTCCTCTATGCAGACCCGTGGGGTTGGGCATCCGAGCTCGACACGTGGAGCGCGACGTGGCCGGACCGCGTTGTCGCGTGGCCGACGAACCAAGGCCGCCGCATGGCGCCTGCCGTCGACCGGTTCCGGAGCGCGATCGGCGAGGGGCACCTGACCCACGATGGCGACCCGCGCCTAGCCCGGCACGTGCTCAACGCCCGTCTGCGCAGCGCAGGCCGGGACGCTGACGGGCGCGGCCTATATGTGCTCGAGAAGGCCGGGCCGGGTCGGCTGATCGACGCGTGCGTCGCCGCGTTGCTTGCGTTCGAGGCGTACGCGCAGATCGACGACCCACCACCGGCGCCGCTGGTCGCATTCGCATGGGCATGAGCGACGAGGACATACCCGTGACGCCGAAGCCGACGGTCGAGATACCCGACGACTGGCAACCGGAGCCGCAGGCCGCCGAACGCTACCCGTTCGCGTTCGTCGACCAGAACGGCGATGACGACGACGAGCGCGACACGTCGCTGCCGGTCGGATACGACGAGCACGGCAACGCGATTTTCGCGCCGCGTGGGATCCGGTACCAGTGGTGAGGATCCCGGCCCCTGGACCGAGACGGTGCAATCCGCGCCGCCGACGTCGAGGTCGAGCTCGAGCCGGTGCCGGCGTCGTGGCGCTGAGGATGGCGCTCTAAATGGCGCGGAAGCTCCGTGTGGAGGTGGTGCCGACGCGAGTCTGTTTAACGTTCCTGCCCGGCCTCGCGATCGACGAAATCGGGTTCGCGACCCTGCCGGTGCACGTCTACCGCAACCTCGTCCAGCTCGCGCGGGGCAGCAACCAGCAGACCCGCACACAGCTACAAGAGGGCCCGGCAGCGAAGGTCGCACCGGGCCGACGGCGCGACCTGATCTTCCGATACTGCTGCGCGCTTCGCCGCTGGACCGCCGACCGAGACGAGAACACGCCGACGACGCCGGAGAGGGCGGCGCGCGGCATCGCCGACACGCGCGGCGGCGTCACGCTCCTTTCTAGAGGGTGCCGGTCAGGTGCACGTATGGCGTGATGACGTCGTCGGCTCCGGGCGAGGTTGATCCGCGCCAGTACCAGGTGTCTTGGTAGCTGCCGTGCGGCCAGGGCGAACCGGCGGGTGCGGGGCGCGGGAAGATGATCGGTACGTAGCAGACGGCTCCGGGGTTGAGCAGTTCTGTGCCGGAGTTGATCGGGCACAGGTTGCCGTTGCCTCCGAGGTCTTCGATGATCGCTTGGAAGGGTGAGCCGTGGTCGCCGACGATGGGTGGTTCGATCGTCAGCGGCAGGTCGCCGCAGTTGCTGACCTGGATGATGTTTTCGATGCTGCTGCCCGCGCCGACGTTGGACGCGTTACCGAAGTCAACTTCGGTTGGGGCTACGCATAGTTTCGCGACCGGCTTCGGTGTTGTCGTGATGACGGTGGTGGTAGTGCTGACGGTCGTCGTGGTGGTGACGGTCGTCGTGGTGGGGACCGTGGCCGTCGTCGTGGCCGTCGTCGTGGTCGTGACCGGCGGCGGGCTCGAGAGCGGCGGCCCCGATGTCGTCAGGGTCACCGTGGCCGTCGTGGTCCTTGTCAGCGTCGTGGTGAGCCGCAGCGTCTTCGTCCGCGTAGCCGTGACCGTCTTCGCGATGGCGCAGACCTTCGTGTGGCCGATGGTGGCACACGACCCGCCTGGTAGGCGGATGATTTTGCCGCTCCCTACCGCCACGCCCGCGAGCGCGAGCGCGGCCAACCCGGTCGCGGCGAGGGAACGCCTGAGCATCACAAGCCTCCGTTCCTCCGCCGCTGCTTGTGCTGGAGCACCGCCCGGAGCGTCGGCGGAGTGTAGAACCCCGCCACCGGATCGGATATGAGCGTGTTCCGCAGCGCCACAGTCGTCCTCTCAGTAGCTCGGCGTACTCTCTGCCAAGCCGGGACCCCTCGTAACATCTGTGACAGCGCCGCCTACTGCCATCAGCAGAGTCGCTCACGGAGGCTGCCTCTTTCCCGCACCGCGGTGCG
>DATEXK010000530.1:0-7005 GCA_035257065.1 Gaiellaceae bacterium
CGATCTTGCGTCTCAGGCTCGAGATATGGACCTCAGTGGTGTGCACGTCGCCGATATGGGCGCTGCCCCACAGATGCTCGAGGATCTGACGGCGAGTGAAGACGGCTCCCGGGGTACTCGCCAGCAGGTTGAGAATCTTGAACTCCGAGGGCGTCAACGAGACGAGGGTGCCATCGACGGTCACTTGATCGTGGAGCACGTCGATGCTGATGCCGCCCACAGCTCGGACCATGTCACCGTGTGCCGCGCGATCGAGCTCGCGCCTGCGAAGCAGCGCCCGGATCCGGCCGAGAAGCTCCTCCGCGGAGAAGGGCTTCGTCACATAATCGTCGGCGCCGACTTCGAGTCCGAGAACGAGATCGAGACCCGAATCCTTCGCGGTCAGCATGATGATCGGGACGCCGCTCTTGGCTCGAATGCGCCGGCAAGCCTCGGTGCCTGTCAGCTTCGGTAGGCCCAGATCGAGAAGCACGAGGTCAAATGCCCCGGAGAGCGCCACCTCTACTGCGGCCTCGCCGTCTTCTGCCACCGAAACTTCGAAGTTCTCGCGCTCGAGCGCGTACGTCAGCGTGGCGACAAGCGACGGCTCATCGTCAACGACCAGAATGCGCGGGCTCATACGACTTCCCGAAGGTCACTGAGGGGAAGAGTGATTCGCACCGTCGTGCCATCACCTTCATTCGACTCGAGCTCGATCTGACCTCCCAGATGGCGCACCGCACCGCGGGCAATCGACAATCCCAGGCCGAAACCGGTAGAAGGATCGTTGGCGTCTCCCCGGTAGAAGCGATCGAAGATTCGCCTCTGGTCGTGCTTTGCGATTCCGGGTCCTGTGTCGATGACCTCGATTACGGCCAGCCCTCGGCCGTTGTCTCGCGCACGCAGCGACACGCTGCCGTTCCTGGTGTGTTGAATCGCATTCGCCGCGATGCTCGCAAGAGCCTGTTCGACGAGGTGCGCGTCACCGTAGACCGTAAGCAAGGGCGGGCAGTCCACCGAGACAGTGACGCCCGGCCGGTCGGTAAGACCGTCTGCAACCTGATCGAGAGTCGGCCGCAGCGGGACTGCTGAGAACTGCGGCGCTTCCTCACCCGCCTCTGCGCGGGCAAGGACGAGAAGCGCACGAGTGAGGCGCGTCAAGCGCGCCGACTCATTCTCGATGATCGCAAGAAAGCGATCGCGTGCTCCCGGCTCGTCCTTCGCGCCGGTCTGCAGCATCTCCACGGCGCTGACTATCGATGAGAGCGGCGTTCGCAATTCGTGAGCCGCATTCGTCGCGAACTCACGCTGCGCACGCTCGCTTCGCTCACGCTGCGATTCGTCGCTGACGACAATAATCGCGTTCTCATCGCTTGCGCTCGGCGGAATTCCGGTGACCAGCAAGACCTGATCGTCGACCGGGAGGCGGATCTGATGCGCCAGTTGGTGTGAGAAGAGATCGCGCGCGAGTTGCGCGATCGTCCCCCCTTGTGGCAAGTCCGCGAGGCTCTGGCCCGCAACCTGCCTCGGGAGCGAAAGCAGCTCGGTCGCGCGGCCGTTCGTGAATTCAACCCGCAGCGAACGATCGATGAGCAGAACGCCTTCGTCGAGTCGATCCAGGAGTCGTTCGAGCCGATGCCGGTCGTCGCGCAGCGCCTCGACGAGTGTCTGGAGCTGCACGCTCATCCGGTCGATCGAGGCGCCGAGGCTTCCGACCTCGTCCGGAAAGCGATCGCGAGCCTGAACCGTGAAGTCGCCTTCGCCGATCGCCTTCGCCGCCCGCGCGATCCGACCGAGACGAACGGCGATCAGGGTCGCGATGACGAAGCCGGCAATGCCGCCGACACCGACGGCAAGCAGAGCAGCCTCCAGAAACTGGTTCTGGACGAGCCCTAGCTGCTGCGCCAGCTCAGGACGCAATGTGTAGGAGACAAGAGCGGCGGCGGCGCCGCCGTGAACCGGAAGCCCGACGACAAGCGTTGAGCCGTCCCGGTTCCCCACGATGTAGCGGTTGCGGCTGAGCGCGGCCCGCAGAGCCCGCTGATGCAGAGGGACCTTCGAGAGGGGAAGGCCGAACGAGATTGCGCGCGTGATGAGCTGACCGTTCGAATCGAAGGCGAAAAGCGCGAGCCGACGCCGCGCAGCAATCGAAGCAAGATCTTGTCTGAGTGCATCCGTGGTGCGGTCACGCTGCAGCGCTTCGGCGGCGATCACCGAGTTGCCGAGGGCGAACTCCCTCGCCGAGGAGCGAAAGGCACGCTGCGAACGGGCATTGAGGACGCTGACGACTGCCGTCGCCGTAACCGCCGCGACGACGACAAACGCCAGCCCGAGCCACCAGCGAATGCCGATGCCTCGTTTGGGTCTCCAGATCACGCGCCTATTTTCGCCGTCCGCCGCCTACACCGGCACGAATCAAGATGTCTTGAATTTCGGACACTCACACCGCTTTCAGGCGCCAGACGCTTGAGCTTCGGGCCTCGGCCACACATGCTGGACCAGACAGATGGCGAGCGTCCTCCTCAGCGAAGCGGATCCAAACGTGAGACGGCTCTTGATGGCCCTCCTCGAGCAGCTCGGCCACGAAGCGATCGTGCTGGATGGGGGCCTGGACGTGCCGCCGCCCGCCGACTTCCTCCTGCTCGACCCCACCGCGCCGGCCTATCTCGAGCAGGCCCGGATCGCGCGGCAGCGCGATCCCGCGCTACGGATCGTCTGGATGAGCATGCTCCCGCCAGATGCCCGATTCGTGAAGCTCGGGCCGAACACGCATCTCGCGAAGCCGTTCGCCCTGGAAGGGCTGCACGCCGCCCTCGAAGCCGCGCTCGCTTCGCCGGCGGAGGGCAGCTCCTCGTAACCCTCCACGAAGCGCACCGCCGGCCTACGTCTATCCGAGGAGCTCGTCCGTCGCGACAACAGCTCCGTAACCGCCGCCGAGCGCGGCGAGGAACGCGCCGTGGACGTGTTGCGCCGGGATCGTCTCGCCGGCGAACTCGAGGTCGAGGGTGGCGCAGGCGTCGGAGACGACGGTCACGTCGAACCCCAAGTCGGCGGCCGCGCGCGCCGTCGCGTCGACGCACATGCTCGTCATCATCCCGCAGACGACGACCTGATCGACGCCCGCCGCGCGCAGCGTGGCCTCGAGTGTCGTCTCGCGGAAGCTGTTCGGGTGTGCTTTCTGCACGACCAGCTCGCCCGCGAGCGGCGCGACGGTGTCATGGATCTCGATGCCGCGCGTGCCCGGCCGCATGAAGGGCGCGTCGGGCGCATCCCAGACGTGCTGGACGTGGACGAGCTGCTCGCCGCTTGCGCGGAACGCATCGAGCAGGCGACGCACGTTCGCCGCGGCCGCATCTGGTCCCGCGAGCGGGTGAGCGCCTCCGGCGAAGTAGTCGTTCTGGACGTCAACGATGACGAGCGCGCGCGGCATGCAGGTCTCCTTCGATCACGATGGACGGCGTCGAGCATACAAGCCGTCATGCGCCGTCCCGCACATTCGCTGCGCCGGCAACCGAGCGCGAGCTCTGCTTACGGCTCGGCGACCGACAGTGCGCCGACGGGACAGGCGTCCACGAGCTCGTTGGCTCGGTCTGCTTCGAGCTCGACGATGCGGATTCGCGCAACGCCATGCTCGTCCAGCTCGATAGCGTCTGGGTCGAATGCGACGCATTCGGCAGAGCCGATGCAGGCGTCCGGATCGACGATCACATGTACGAGCATGGCGCGTGTCCTCCTCAGGCCGGTGTTGTGATTGATGGCGCAGCGGCAACGAGCTCCCGAGCTTCGCGCAGGCGCGCGGGCGCGTTGAGCAGGAGCACGCACGCGGGCACGCCGTCGGAGTCGCGCCCGACGACGAGCCCTTCGTCGGCGTGCCACTCGACAGCGGCGTCGCTGCGGCCCACCTGCTGGATGCGAAGCGAACCGATGTCGCTGAAGAAGTACGGCTCACGAACGTACGGCGCGGTCGATCCCATGATCGACTCGGCCACGTGGCGTCCGCTCCAGAGGGCGTGATCCCAATGCGGTATCCCGATGCGTCCCCAGCGCGGGTGTGGGAACGAGACGCAGTCGCCGCACGCCCAGAAACGCTCGCGGCCGATCACGCGCAGCTGCTGGTCCGCCGCGAGGGTGAGCGCCCACGCATCCTCGCCGACGAGCTCTTCGGGCAGGCTCGTGCGGAAGCCGGCCGCCGAGATGACGACGTCGCACGGCACATCGCCGTGGGTCGAGGTGCGCACGACTGCGCGCTCGGACTCGATCGTCGCGGAGTCGATCTTGCACTCGCCGAGGAACCGAACGCCGAGTGCGTCGAGCGTCGCACGGGCGAGGTCGGAGATCCTGGGCAGGAAGCGCGCCAGCGGGCGGTCGAGCATGTCGAGGAGCGTCACCTCGTGCGCGCCCGCGAGGGTCGCGGCGGTCTCGGTGCCGATCAGCCCCGCGCCGACGACCACCACGCGCCTGTGCGGGTTCGCGAGGCGCTGGGCAAGCGAGACGAGGCCCGCGCCCGTGGTGTTCTCCTCGGCCCACTCGAAGCCCGGAATCGGCGGCTTGGGGTAGCGCAGGCCGGTCGCCCAGACGATCGTCGGCGCCTCGATCGTGACCGGATCGCCCCCGGCCGAAGGGCTCACCAGGAGGCGGCGCCGGTCGAGGTCACACTCGGTTACGACTCCGTCGACGTGCTCGATTCCTCGCTCGGCGAGCTGCGCCGCATCTGCGAGGAGGGGAACGCGACCGGTGAGCAGCGCGCGCTTGGAGAGAGGCGGCCGGTCGTGCGGCAGGCCCGGCCCGATCAGCGTCACCGGCACGCCCCGCTCGGCGAGTCGGGCGGCGCAGGCGTAGCCCGCGACGCCGTTTCCGACGACGACGATGTCGCTCATGCACCAATCAGAACGCGCCCGCGGGTCGACAGCATCAGTGGTCACGCCGGTCGCTCTTGTGGGAAACCCGTATCCGACCCGCGCGCCGCTACGGATGCCGCACGATTTCGGCGCGGCGATCCTGTCCGATACGGCGCGCGTCGGGCAAACGAACGCCGGTGGAAAAGCAGTAACCGACCGAAAGGATCGCCGTGGCTGCGATCGCAGATGATCGCCGGGGCCCAAGGACGGCGAGCCGGCGCGAGCTGTTCGCGCTCGCCGCAGCCCTGGCCGCGACCGCACTGACCGGAGCAGCAGCCATCGCCGGCCTGACTCGAAACGCTCCCCCCGCGCCCACGACGCCCCAGATCGGCCAGGTCATCACGCCCGCCGTCCCGGCTCCGGCGAGGCGAGCGGAGCCCGGAGACTGACATGCGCCCGATCTGGGCAACAGTCATTGCTACCTGGTCGCTCTTCGCCGTGCTTGCCGTCCTGGCCTGGACACGCCCGCAGCCGGCGTCGGCGCCGCAGCCCATCCCCGGAGCCGTCGTGGTGAAGGGCAAGAACGGGACGAGCAACCTCGTTGTCGTGCAGCCCGGCGCGGCGACGTCGCATGCGACAACGCGAACCTCGCCTGTTCCGGCGGGATGATGGTCGCCCAATCAGCGCCCGTCGCGTGGCTCGTCGCGCGTTCCGCCGGCCTCGTCGCTCTCGCCTTCCTCACGGTCTCGGTGACGCTGGGCCTCGCCCTGAGCACGCGGTTGCTCGGCAACAAACGCGGCAAGCTGCTGCTCGGGTGGCACCAGACGCTCATGTGGACGGGCCTTGCGATGGTCGCGCTGCACGGGGGCGCGCTCGCGCTCGACCCCGTGATGCGCTTCGGCTTCGTCGGCGTGCTCGTGCCCGGCGCCGCACCGTGGCGGCCCCTGCCCGTGGCCGCCGGCATCGTCACCGGCTGGCTGATGCTCGCCCTCGCCGCTTCGTTCCACGTCCGCCGCACGATCGGCCAGGGACGCTGGCGCCTGATGCACTACGCGAGCTTCGTCGCCTTCGGGATCGGGCTGTATCACGCCCTCAACGTCGGCACGGAGTTCAGCGGCGCGCGCGGCCTGATCATCGCCGGAGCCCTGGCGGCCCCGGTCACCTGGCTCGTGTACGCGCGCATCCTGATCCCGCGCGCGGCGAAGAAGCCGCCCACCCGCCCGGCCCCTGAGCCGACAACCCGGCCGCAGGCAGAGAGCCGCCCCGCGGTGCCGGCATGACGAACGCACTCGAACACACGTCGTTCCGCGCAATGGGCACGGTTTGCGCGCTCGCCGCGAACGCGGAAGACACGATCTTCCGTCGCCGTGCGCTCGAAGCGGCACGGCACGAGGTCGACGCCTGCGAGCGCGCACTCTCGCGCTTCGACGCGGAGAGCGACCTCTCACGGCTCAATCGGGCCGCCGGTTCGTGGGTCGGAGTCGACACGAGGCTGGTCGATGCGCTGACAGCCGCGCTTCGCGCGCGCGCCGACACAGGAGGGCGATTCGACGCAACCATCCTCCCGGCGCTGGCCGCCGCCGGGTACGACCGCTCCTTCGAGCTGCTCACGACGCGGGCCGCGACGACACTCGACGGCTGGCAGGCCGGCGCGTGCATCGAGGTCGACGCGGTCGCGGGAAAGGCGCGTGTCGAGCGCGGCGCTGCCGTCGACCTCGGCGGCATCGGCAAGGGATTCGCCGCGATGCGCGCGCTCAACGCGATGCGCGCCGCGTGTCCCACGCTGACCGGCGCGCTCGTCGACCTGGGCGGCGACATCGCCGTCTGGGGCACGCCTCCCGAGGGAGGCCCTTGGCGCATCGACATCGCCGACCCGCGTGCGGCTACGCGCATCGCCGGGACCCTGCAGCTCACGAACGGGGGTGTCGCCACATCCGGGCGCGACGCGCGGAAGTTCGGGCGCAACGGAGAGCTCCACCACCTGATCGACCCACGCACGGGGACGCCCGCAGCAGCCGGCCCACTCGCGGTCACGGTCGTCGCCGCGAACGCCACGGAGGCCGAGGCACACGCGACCGCGCTCGCAGTCACAGACGTCGACGAAGCTCGCGACTACCTCGCCGCGCGGCCCGGCATCGCGGCGCTGCTGATCCCGCAGGTCGAAGAGGAGCCGATCGCGATCGGCTCC
>DATEXK010000531.1:0-5678 GCA_035257065.1 Gaiellaceae bacterium
CGGCGACGGTAGCGGTTAGGTTCGTGCGGATGACGCAGATCGAGACGGAACGGCTTCTGCTCCGCGCGCCGACACTCGACGACGCCCCGGTGCTTCTGGATCTCTTCGGCGATGCGGAGGTGATGCGCTGGATCGGCTCCGAGCCCGGGGGCATCGAGGTCGCAGTCGAGCATCTCGAGCGCTGGATGCGGCGCTGGGAGGCAAACGGGATGGGGCCGTTCCTCGTCATGCATCGGGACGACGGCCGCCTGCTCGGACGCGTCGGCCCGCTCGTGTGGAATGCGCGGACCTGGGAGACCTCGACGATGGCGGACGCCGGCGACGCCGCACAGGTCGAGCTCGGCTGGGCTGTCCTGAGCCGGGAGTGGGGCAACGGCTACGCGCCCGAAGCCGCGCGCGCGGTGCGACAGTGGACCTATGACGTTCGGGGAATCCCATCGCTGATCTCGCTGATCGATCCGGCGAACGAACGATCGGCGCGCGTCGCCGAGAAGCTCGGCGCCGAGCCCACCGAGACGGTGCAGATCCTGGGCGAGTGGCCGGCGACCGTCTGGGTGCATCCGCGATGAGAACGCAGATCGAGACGGAGCGGCTCGTCCTGCGGCTGCCGCGGCTCGAGGACGCCGACGCGTGGAGCGCCGCGACCGGCGACGCCGAGGTGATGCGCTTCATCGGCGGCAGCAACGGGGCCGCGAGCCAGTCGATCGAGCTCTTCCTCGAGCGGTGGGAGGCGAACGGCTTCGGCCAGTACGCGATCGAGCGGCGGGAGGACGGCGCATTCCTCGGGCGGCTCGGCCTGCTCGTCTGGGACACGCGCGGCTGGCGGCGCTCGACGCTGCCGGAGGCGGGAGACGCTGCCGAGGTCGAGCTCGGCTGGGCGTTGGCGCGCGGGCACTGGGGTCACGGCTACGCGACGGAAGCAGCTGAAGCGGTGCGAGACACCGCGTGGACCGATCTCGAGCTCGAGCGGCTCGTCTCGCTCATCCACCCCGGCAACGCACGGTCGATCCAGGTCGCCGAGCGGCTCGGCGCGCACTTCGAACGAAACGTCGAGAGCGCCGACGTCGGCCCGTTGCAGGTATGGGTACATCCACGATGAGCTTCGAGCCGCTGAAGGGAATGCGTGTCGTCGACGTGACCGCGTCACTGGCGGGCCCGTCGTGCACGCAGTTGCTCGCGGCGCTCGGCGCGGACGTCGTCAAGGTGGAGCCGCACGAAGGCGACCACGCGCGTGCCTGGGGGCCGCCGTTCGTCGGCGGCGACGGCGTCCTCTTCTTCGCGGTCAACGCCGGGAAGCGCTCGCTCGCGGTCGATCTCACAAAGGATCTCGACGTCGTGCTGCAACTCGTGGACGAGGCAGACGTCTTCGTCCAGAGCCTCCGCCCCGGTCTCGCCGAGCGGCGCGGCCTCGGCGCCGAGGCGCTGCGGGCACGCAACCCGCGGCTCGTGTACTGCACGATCGGCGCGTACGGAGCAACCGGACCGCTCGCCGACCGGCCGGGCTACGACCCGCTGATGCAGGCCGCAAGCGGGATGATGAGCGTCACCGGCGAGCCCGGGGGGCCGCCCGTGCGCTCCGGCGTCTCCCTGATCGACTTCGCCACGGGGCAGTGGGCGGCGATCGGCATTCTCGCGGCGCTCCTCGAGCGGGAGCAGACCGGCAGCGGACGCACGATCGACACGTCGCTCTACGAGACCTCGCTCGCACTGCTCGCGTCGCAGCTCGCCTCGTATGCCGCGACCGGCGACGCTCCCGGCCGCCACGGCTCCGCGTTCCCGCTCATCGCGCCGTACGAGGTGTTCCCGACGAGCGACGGATCGCTGATGATCGTCGCCGGCAGCGACGGCCTGTTCGAGCGCCTGCGCGGTGCGGTCGGGCTACCGGACGACGAGCGATTCCGCACCAATCCCGACCGCGTGCGCAACCGGGCGGCGCTCGCCGACCTGCTGTCCGAGCGGCTGCGCACGCGCACGAGCGCCGAGTGGGAGTCGGAGCTCACGGCCGCCGGCGTTCCCGTCTCCCCGCTGCGCGACGTCGGCGAGGCGTTCGAGCACGAACAGACGCGGGCGCTCGGGATCCTCCAGCAGCTCGGCGACGGCACGACCGTCTCGCCCCCGTTCTCGATCGACGGCGAACGCGTCCGCCATCGCAACCCGCCCCCGCGCCTCGGCGACTACGACGACGAGGGCCAGGGCCCGGCGCGGTAGACGTACCCCTCGAGCGTGCGCCCGAGCAGCCCCTCGAGCCACGCCGAGACTCCGACGAGCGCGTCGAGATCGACACCGGTCTCGATCCCTTCGCCCTCGAGCAGGTAGACGAGATCCTCGGTCGCGACGTTCCCCGTCGCGCGCGGAGCGTAGGGGCAGCCGCCGAGGCCACCGACGGACGCGTCGAGGACACGTGCACCCGCGTCGAGCGCCGCGAGACAATTCGCATACCCCGTGTTGCGCGTGTTGTGTCCGTGAAAGCCCTCGGCCCCGGTGCGCTCGACGAGCGCGCGCACGCGCGACGGCGTAGCAACCCCGATCGTGTCCGCGAGCACGACCTCGGCGCGACCGGTGAAGCGCGCTGCGAGCTCGGCGACCCGACCGGGATCGACCGGGCCCTCGAACGGACAGCCGAAGCACACGGAGATCGTGACCGTCGCGGGAACGTCGGCGAGAGCGAGGATCGCGTCAACGCGCGCGAGCGCCTCTTCAAGCGACGCGTTCCCGTTTGCACGGTTGAAGCTTTCCGTCGCCGCGAACGTGACGTTGACGCGGTCGAGCCCGGCGGCGCGGAAGCGCTCGAAGCCGCGCTCGTTCAGCACGAGCCCGGAGTACTCCGTACCTGCGCGCCGCGCAATCGCCGCCACGACCTCCTCCGCTCCGGCCATCTGCGGCACGCGGTCGTCGCGAACGAAGCTCACCGCCTCGATGCGCGGCAGCCCAGCCGCCGCGAGCCGGTCGATCAGCTCGGCCCGCACCACGGGACCGAGCTGATCGGGCTCGTTCTGAAGGCCGTCTCGCGGCCCGACGTCGCAGAGCGTGACGTGCGTCACGCGTGCAGCGTCGCCACGGCCTCCCCCGGCGGCAGAGCGGCACCCTGCCGCCTCGTAGAAGCTCCGGCGACGTAGCCGACGATGGCGAGCAGCAGGATCACTCCGAGCGTCCCGAGCGTGTACACCTCGAACTTCAGCCGCGAGACGCCCCACGCGTCCTTGAAGGAGCCGTAGTCGACGCCGATCGCCGACTCGACGGTGCCCGGGAAGACGGCAACCCACGAGCCGAGCAGGATCCACGCCGTGACGATCACGGTGCTCACCCAGATCCCGACGTTTCCGAAGGGAACGCTGTACGGCCGCTCCACGTCGGGATGCGTGTACCGCAGCCGGAGGATCGCGGGGAAGATCAGGATGTACGACAGCAATGTCGTCGAGATCGCGATGTCGAGCACGACCTGGAACGTCGCGTCCGCGCCGCTGTTGAAGAACGCAACCGCAGCGACACAGAACGCAGTCGAGACGAGCCCCGAGAGCACGTTCACGCGAACCGGCGTGCCGAGGCGACGGTTGAACCGTCCGAAGAACGGGAAGAATGCGCCGTCGTAGGCAGCGACCGCCTGGATGCGGTCTGACCCGATCATCCACACCGCGCCCGACGTGACGAGACTGCCGACGAAGGAGAGCGTCATGATCACGAGCAGCACGTGCGCTGCGCCGCCGTAGACGCCGAACACCTTCGTCACCGCGTCGATGAAGCCGCCGATGCCCGTGACCTGTTTCAGGGGAAGGACGACCAGGATGCAGAGGATCGGGATCGTGTAGAGAAGCACGCCGAAGATGCCGCTCCTGAAGACCGAGAGCGGCACGTCCTTCTTCGGGTCCTCCATCTCCTCGGCCGCGCCGTTCTGCAGCTCGAAGCCGACGTAGTTGAAGAGCAGCACCGGCACGAGACCGATGAAGACGGCGCGCGTCGGTGAGACCTGGTGCCCCGAGAAGCCGTGGAAGCCATGCTTGATCCCGTACACCACGGTCGTGATCGAGAAGAGCCCCAGCGTGAAGAAGCGCAGGATCGCGCCGAAGTTCGGGATCCACTTCCCGTGCTTCAACGAGGCGATCGCCACGCCGATCGAGATCCAGATGAACAACAGCTTGAAGAAGTAGTCGCCGAAGGTGCCGTGACCGATCGCGAAGACGTTCGTCCGCCACGCATCCGTCGAGATGAAGGCGAGCGACCCGCCGACCCACAACGGATTCGTCACCCAGTAGAGAACCGCGCCGAAGCCACCGAGGAACCTGCCCCACGCCATCTTCATCCACTCGTAGGGCCCGCCCTCCTGCGTGAACGCCGCCCCGACCTCCGCCATGATGAGCGCGTACGGGAGCACGAACGCGACCGCGAGCACGACCAGCCAGAGGAAGCCCTGCGGCCCGTTCGACGCGACAGTGCCAAGCGTGTCCAGCCCGACGAACGCGCAGACGGTGAAGAACACCATGTCGAAACGGCGCAGCGACTTGATCAGCTTGCTGCGCTCCTCGAGCGCGAGTGCGGTCGTCTCTTCCGGATAGCCGATGCTTGCCACGGACGCGTTCTCCTCTCTCGGGGAATTGCGATGCTTGCAGATAGAGCGGTCGAAGGAAACCGCGACGGTCAGCGCGTGCCGAGCTCCATGCCGATGAGTCGCGGCAGCGCTGCGCCCGCGCGGGCGGCGAGCGGCGGACGGCGCCCCTGCTCCTCGGCCGTCTCGCACGCCATGATCGCCGAGCGCACGAGGCCGCCGCCGATGCGCCGCAGCGGCTCCGGCGGCAGCGCCGGCACACGGCGCGTCACGAGCGGGAGGCGCGTCCATTCGTCGTCGGCGTCGAGTGCGAGCGACGCGAGGATTCGACCGCCGAGCCAGCTCGGCCCGACACCGTGCCCGGAGTAGCCGGCGCCGTAGTGGATCCGCGTGCCGGGCTTCGTTCCGAAGAACGGCAGGTGATCCGACGAGACGTCGATCGGTCCGCCCCACGCGCGATCGACCCGAACGCCGGTAAGGCCCGGCAGCAGCCGGCGGAGCCCTGCCTCGGCGCGCGCGGCGGTCGGCACATCGAGGCTGAAGCGGTCGTCGATCCGTCCCGCGAACCCGATCGGCCCCGAGCCGCTGCCCATGAGGACGCGGCCCTCGCTCGTCGTGCGGAAGTAGTGCAGGAACATGCGCCCGTCGACGATCGCTTCGCCCCCCGTCCAGCCGATCGCCTCGAGCGCCTCCGGCGCCGGCTCGGTCAGCACGACGTACGAGCCGAAGTTCGTGAGGCTGCGCGACGCGGGGCGCCAAGCACTGAGCGCAGCGTTCGTCGCCAGCACGATCTGCGAGGCGCGCAGGGTCCCAGCGGGCGTCGTCAGCTCCTGGCCGCGGATGCGTGTCACCGGCGTGCGCTCGTGCACCGTGACGCCGGCGTCGAGCACCGCCCGGCGCAGTGCGCGGACGAGCAGGCCCGGCTCGACGGTCGCACCGTCGCGAAAGAAGACCCCACGCCGGAAGACAGGCGAAGCGCAGCGTGCCGCCACCGCCTCACGGGACAGCGCGACCGCCTCCTCGGGATGCCCGACCGCGACGGCTGCTGCAACGGCATGGTCGACGGCGGCGTCCTGCGCGGGCGCGGCTGAGACCATGAGCATGCCCGCCTCGCGAAGCCGCACGTCCTCGCGCCGCT
>DATEXK010000532.1:0-8499 GCA_035257065.1 Gaiellaceae bacterium
CGGTCTCGACCCCGTGTTGCGCCGCGATCTCTGGGAGCTCTTCCACGAGCTCGCGCGGCGTGGGACGACGTTGCTCGTCTCGAGCCACGTGATGGACGAGGCCGACCGCTGCGACAGCCTCCTGCTCATTCGCGAAGGACGCTTGCTCGCGCAGTCGACGCCGGACGAGCTGCGCGCTCAGACCGGCGCGCAGGAGCTCGACGATGCGTTTCTGCGCCTGATCGAGGGCGGCGCGTGAGCGGCCGCGTGACACTCGCCGTCACGCTGCGCGTGCTCGCGCAGCTCCGCCGCGACCCGCGCACGATCGTGCTCATCATCGGCGTGCCGTGCCTGCTCGAGACGCTCCTGAAAGAGCTCTTCCGGGGCGGACCCGTGTTCCAGCATGCGGGCGCGCCGTTGCTCGGTCTCTTCCCATTCGTGACGATGTTCCTCGTCACGTCGATCACGATGCTGCGCGAGCGGACGTCCGGAACGCTCGAGCGGCTGATGACGATGCCGCTCGCGAAGCTCGACCTGCTTGCCGGCTACGGCCTCGCGTTCGCACTCGTTGCGGTCGTGCAGGCGACGATCGTCTCGCTGCTTGCGTTCGGCGTGCTCGACCTCCACGTGGCAGGGCCTCGGATCCTCGTCGTCGCGCTTGCAGTGGCGAACGCCGTCCTCGGCACGGCGCTCGGGCTCTTCGTGAGTGCGTTCGCGCAGTCCGAGTTCCAGGCGGTGCAGTTCATGCCGGCGATGGTCTTCCCCCAGATCCTTCTCTGCGGCCTCTTCGTCGGCCGCGATCAGATGGCGACGTGGCTGCGCTGGATCTCCGACGCGCTGCCGCTCACGTACGCGTACGACGCTCTCGCGCACACCGCGAACGACACGCTCGACGGCCGCTTCGCCGTCGACGTCGCAGTGGTCTGCTGCTGTGTCGTGCTCTCGCTTGCGCTCGGCGCCGTCACGCTGCGCCGCCGAACCGATTAGGCGTTCTTGACGTCCTGCACGAGCGCGACGATCGACGCTTTTGCGTCACCGAAGAGCATCACGGTCTTCGGGTTGTAGAAGAGCGGGTTCTCGATGCCGGCGAAGCCGGGGTTCATCGACCGCTTGAGCACGACCACGGTCTGTGCCTCGTCGACGTTCAGGATCGGCATGCCGTAGATCGGGCTGCTCGTGTTGGTGCGCGCGTCAGGGTTGACGACGTCGTTTGCGCCGACGACGACTGCCACGTCGGTGCGCGAGAACTCGGAGTTCGCCTCGTCCATCTCCTTCAGCTGGTCATAGGGCACGTTCGCCTCGGCCAGGAGCACGTTCATGTGACCCGGCATGCGGCCGGCGACCGGGTGGATCGCGTACGTCACCTCGATGCCCTTCGCCTCGAGGAGATCGCCGAGCGTGCGCACGTCGTGCTGCGCCTGGGCGACTGCGAGCCCGTAGCCCGGCACGAAGACGACCTTGCGGGCATACGCGAGCATCACGGCGACGTCCTCGGCGCTTGCGCTGCGCACCGTGCCGCCGGCCTCGCCCGCGGCGACAGCTGCGGCCTGCTCTGAGACCTGGCCGAACGCGCCGAAGAGCACGTTCGTAATCGACCGGTTCATCGCCTGCCCCATCTTCATCGTCAGCAAGGTGCCGGATGCGCCGACGAGCATGCCGCTGACGATCAGCACGTTGTTCTCGAGCTCGAAGCCCGTTGCCGCCGCAGCGAGGCCGGTGAAGGCGTTGAGAAGCGAGATCACGACCGGCATGTCGGCGCCGCCGATCGGCAGCACGAACAGAACGCCGAAGAGCAGCGCGCCGGCGGCGAGCGCCCACAAGAGCCACTCCTGCTGGACGCCGGAGACGAGCGCGATACCTGCGGCGACGCAGGAGAGGAAGACGGCCGCATTGACGTACTGCTGGCCCGCGTACGTGATCGGCCTGCCGCCGATCAGCTCCTGCAGCTTCGCGAACGCGATCATCGAGCCGGCGAACGAGATCGAGCCGATCAGAGCCGAGAGGACGATCGAGAGCCCGATGTCCACCTTGGGTGTCCCGGGATCGGGAAGGATCCGGTGCAGCTCCGCGAGCGCGATCAGTGCTGCCGCACCACCGCCGACGCCGTTGAACAGCGCCACCATCTGCGGCATCGCCGTCATCTTCACCTTGCGCGCGGCGACGGCACCGAAGCCACCGCCGATCAGCATCCCGACCACGATCGCCCACCAGCTCGTCAAGCCCTTGTGCGCGAACGTCACCGCGATCGCAAGGAGCATGCCGACCGCACCGATCTGGTTGCCGCGCCGCGCGTGGGCCGGGCTCGACAGGTAGCGCAGCGCGAGGATGAACGTCACGATGGTGACGAGGTACGCGAGGTTCGTGAGGTTGGTGCTCACTACGCTGGGTTGCCCTTGTCGCTCTGCGCTGCGTCGGCCGGCTTCGCGGGCTCGCGCTTCTTGAACATCTCGAGCATCCGGTCCGTCACGACGAAGCCGCCGACGACGTTCGCGGATCCGAGCACGACCGCGACGAAACCGATGATCCAGGTGAAGGTGCTCTTGTCCGGCAGTCCGAGCACGAGCATCGCACCGACGATCACGATCCCGTGGATCGCGTTCGTGCCCGACATGAGCGGCGTGTGCAGCATGGCCGGCACCTTCGAGATCACCTCGAAGCCGAGGAAGATCGCAAGCACGAGGATCGTCACCTCGAACACGAGCAACGTGTTGTGACTCATGCGGGTGCCTCCTTCTTGCCGGCGACGCATGCGCCCGCAGTGATCTCGTCCGACCAGTCGAGGTTCAGCTCGCCGCCCGGCGCAAGGTGGAGCAACAGGGTCTGGATGTTGCGGGCATAGAGCATCGACGCGTGGTAGGGCATCGAGCTCGGCAGGTTCGTGAGCCCCACGAGCGTGACGCCTTCGCGGACGACGACTTCGCCGGGCACGGTCAGCTCGCAGTTCCCGCCGGTCTCGGCGGCGAGATCGACGATCACCGAGCCGGTGCGCATCGCGCTCACCGCCGACGCCGGAATGATGCGCGGCGCTGCGCGCCCAGGAACGGCGGCAGTCGTGATCACGACGTCGAACTCGCCGATGCGCGCTTCGAGCGCCTCCTGCTGCGCCTTCATCTCCTCCGGCGTCAGCTCGCGCGCGTAGCCGCCCTCGGCCTCGGCGCCCGTGACGCCGAGATCGAGCCAGGCCGCGCCGAGGCTCTCGATCTGCTCACGCACCGCGGGACGCACGTCAAAGCCCGTGACCATCGCGCCGAGCCGTCTGGCCGTCGCGAGCGCCTGCAATCCGGCGACGCCCGCACCGATCACCAGCACTTTCGCCGGGGGCACCGTTCCGGCCGCGGTCATCAACATCGGGAAGAAGCGGGGGAGATGCTCGGCCGCGAGCAGCGCGCCCTTGTAGCCGCCGACGGTCGCCTGCGACGAGAGCGCGTCCATCGACTGCGCGCGCGTGATCCGCGGGATCGACTCCATCGCGAAGGCGATCACGCCGCGCGACGCGAGACGCTCGATCCCTTCTCGGTCCGCGAGCGGATCGAGGAATCCGAGCAGAAGCTGGCCGTCGCGCAGACGCGCGGTCTCGGCCTCGTCCGGCTTGCGCACCTTCACGAGCGCATCCGCCTCCCAGGGCGATCCGAGCGTGGCGCCTGCCTCCCGGTAGGCATCGTCGAGGAACGACGCGGCCTCGCCCGCACCGGGCTCCACGACGATCTCGAAGCCGGCCGCCGCCAACTTGGCGATCGCTTCCGGCACGAGAGCGACCCTGCGCTCGCCCGCCGTCGTTTCGCGCGCTACTCCGACTTTCATCGCCCGCACTCTACGGTCTAGCTGCGCACGCCCGGAACGTGAACCGACTCAAGCCCCGCTCGGATCGACGCGCCCGTTACCTAAACTCGCCGCCTTGACGCATTTCTTCACTACCCACGGACTGCCGTTGCTCTTCGTCGTGATCATGCTCGAGTCGTTCGGACTGCCGTTGCCGGGCGAGACCGCGCTCATCGCGTTCGGGCTGCTTGCCGCACAGGGCCACTACTCGATCGTCGAGGTGATCGCGATTGCGGCGACCGCCGCGATCGTCGGCGACAACCTTGGCTACTGGCTTCTCGGGCGCCTCGGCGGACGCGCGCTCTTCCAGCGCTGGGGGTGGCTCCGGCGTTACTCCGGCCGGATCCTGCCGCGAGCCGAGAGGATCATGCGACGGCACGGCGGTAAGACCGTGTTCTTCGGGCGGTTCGTTGCGGTGCTTCGCGTCGGCGCGGCAGCCGTCGCAGGGCTCGCGCACATGCCGTGGTGGAAGTTCCTCTTCTGGAACGCGAGCGGTGGGATCGTGTGGGCGACGGCCGTCGGGCTCACCGCGTTCTACGGCGGAAAGGCGCTCGCGGACGCAATCGGGCGCTACGGGCTCTATGCGGCGGGGGTCATCGTCGTCGCGCTCGTCGTCGGATGGTTCGTGCTTCGCCGTGTGAAGCACCAGGTCGAAGAGAACCTCTAGCCGAGTCGAATCCCGCGGAGGAATCCCCGGCTGTCCGCGGAACCTGGTTCGGGCATGCTGGGGTCAATCTCTCGCGCGCTCGAGGAGCGCGATCAGACACAGGGGCACGGCGCTCGTGTCTCGGCTCTCGCCGAGCCTGTCGCACGGCGGCTCGGCTGGGACGAGAAGCGCATCGCCGGCCTCCGCTTCGGTGCGCCGCTCCACGACATCGGCAAGGTCACCGTGCGCGGTGACCTCCTGCGGAAGGCGGGGCCGTTGACGATCGCCGAGCTGACCGAGATTCGGGTGCATCCGACGGCCGGAGCCTCGCTCGTCGCACCGTTGCGTCACGCGTCCGAGGCGCTGCCCTACGTTCTGTTCCACCACGAGTGCTGGGACGGGAGCGGTTACCCGTTCGGGTTGAGCGGTCACTCGATCCCGGTCGAGGCGCGTCTGCTCGGTGTTGCCGACGCGTTCGACGCCATGACGTCGTCGCGGCCCTACCGGCACGCGCTCTCCGCCGACCGCGCGTTCGCCGAGCTCGCGATCTACGCCGGGTCGCAGTTCGACCCGCTGGTCGCTGAGGCCTTTCTCGAGGTATGGGCCGAGCACGCCGACTCGTGGACGTCGGCGATGGCGAGCTAGACCGCGAGCTTGCTCTGCACGCGGGCGATCACGTCGTCCGTGAACTCGCTCGAGCCGAGGTCGCCGCCGAGATCGGCGGTCCGGGCGCCGGAGGAGACCGCGTCGAGGCACGCCTCGCGGATCGCAGCGCCCGCCCGGTGCGCGGTCTCGCCCCCGTGGCTGAGCAACGCGGCGCCGGCGAGGATCATCGCCATCGGATTGGCGACGTTCTTGCCCTCGAGTGAAGGCGCGGTTCCGTGCGCCGCCTCGGCCATGATCGCAGCCGGCTCGAAGTCGTCCTCGAAGGCGACGACGAGCGACTCGGAACCTGCGATCGAGCCGAAGAGCGGGAGAACGAGGTCGGAGAGGATGTCGCCGTCGCGGTTCAGCGTCGGGATCACGAGCGGGTCGCCGGCCGAGGAGATCAGGAGCGCGAAGGTCGCGTCGATCAACTGCGGCTCGTAGGGGACGCCGGGGTGCCGCTCGGCGGCGGCGTCCATCTCCTCCTTGAGCATGCCCTCGTACGTCGGGCTCACGGTGTACTTCGGCCCGCCGAAGACCTTTGCATCTGCCAGCCCTGCCTCGCGGAACGCGAACTCGGCGACGGCGCGACAGATCCGGCGCTCGATGCGCTCGGTGCGGTACGCGACCTCGTCGTCACCCTCGCCTTCGCGCCACTCGGTCGCGCCGTAGGCGCCGCCGACGGCCATGCGGACGATCGAGATCGGCGCATGGACGCCGCCGATCGGCGAGACGCCCGGGATGCGCCGGCCCGTGCGCACGATCACCTTGCCGCCGATCCCCTCGCGGAGGAGGAGGTTGGGCGAGCCGACATCTCCGCGTGCCTCCGGCGTCACGGTGGCGCCCTTCAAACCGAGCCCGTGCTCGCGGATCGCTGCGGCCGCCTCGTGGACGACGGCATTCTTCGTCGCACGGCGGTTGGCGAGCGAGAGGTCGTAGCGGATGAGCCCGAGCTCGAGCCCGATCACGTCCCGCCCGAGCACACGGAGACTCTCCTCCAGCAGCTCCTGGCCGGTCTGGTCGCCCTCGAGGACGACGATCGTGCTCTCGTCGCGCATCGCCGGCAGTCTAGTGATCGCCGTTTCGGGCCTGGCTCGAAAGGAGAACGATCGAGGATTTCCATCCGCTGAGTTTCGCCGGGGATTTCGGTTAGAATTCGCGCCATGGCACGTAAAACGATCCTCGTATGCGACAAGTGCGGCAAGGAAGTCGATGAGGCAAAAGGCGCTGTTCTGCGTGTGACATATTCGGACGCACGCCGGATGGGCAAGCAGGCCGATCTCTGCGACGAATGCGCCGGCTCGATGCCGGGCCAGCCCGCCGCCCGCCGCGGCCGCAAGCCGAAGTCGGCCGCGACCGCCGCCTAGACCCAACCGTGTGAGAGGGCGGCGCGAGTCGCCCTCTCAGACGCGTTTGCCGCTCTTTGCGAGGACGCCAAGAAACGCCCGCCAGAGACGTCAGGACCCCGCTCTACCATGGAGCGGTGCCGCTCAATCTCATCGCGGGACCCGCGAACGCAGGCAAGGTCGGGCTCCTGCTCGACCGCTATCTGGGCGCGCTCGAGAGCGAGCCCGTGCTCATCGTGCCGAACCGGTCGGACGTCGACTTCGTCGAGCGCGAGCTGCTCGCACGTCGCCCGGCCCTCCTCGCAGGGACGATCGGGACGTTCGACGACGTCTTCGAGCGGATCGCACAGGCCGGCGGCGAGGGTCGCAGGCCGCTTCCGAACGTGCAACGGGCTTTCGTCGTCCGTCGCGCAATCGCCACGGCGGCGCTGAACGGCCTGTCGACCTCCGCGCAGTCCGGCGGTTTCGCCGATGCGCTCCTCGAGACGATTGCGGAGGTCGAGTCGGGCCTGCTCGAGCCCGGCGATCTCGACGGCGACGTGTCGAGGCTCTATGCGGCCTATCGCAGCGAGCTCGACCGTCTCGGCCTGGTCGACCGCGAGCTGCTTCAGCGCATCGCGGTCGAGCGTCTCCAGTCCGATCTCGACGCGTGGCACGGCGAGCCGGTGTTCGCGTACGGCTTCGAGGACCTCACGAGCGCGCAGTGGGCGCTCCTCGAAGCGCTCGCCGCGCGCACCGAGGTGAGCGTGTCGCTCCCGTACGAGCCGGGCCGGCCCGGTTTCGCGTCGCTTCGCCGCACGGCCGAGGATCTTTCGCGTCTTGCGGGCTCACGCATCGAGGAGCTGCCGCCGCGCTACGGCGACTCCGCGCATCCCGCGCTCGCGCATCTCGAGCGCGCGCTGTTCACCGACTCGCCGCCCGAGCCGGAGCCGATCGACGGAGCCGTACGCTTCTTCGAAGGAGCGGGTGCGCGCGGCGCGCTCGAGCTCGTCGGCGAGGAGCTACTCGCCGTGCTTCGCTCCGGCACGCCGCCGGAGAACGTCGGGATCATCCTTCCGAGCGTCGAGCGCTGGCGTGCGCCGCTCGAGACGGCGCTGGGGACGCTCGGCGTTCCCTATGCCGTCGACGGCCAGGTGCGACTCGCGCAGACGCCGTTCGGCCAGGCGCTCACCGCGCTGTTGCGCTTCGCCTGGCTCGGCGGCACGCGCCGCGACCTCTTCACGTTCATGCGTTCTCCCTTCTCCGGGTTGGAGCGACGGGCGGTCGACTTCGTCGAGGGCCGCCTGCGCGGCCGCGCGATCCAGACGCCGGAGCGCGTCGTCGAGGAGGCGGAGAAGTTTCGCGGCGCGCCGCTGCCTTCGCTCGCCGAGCTGTGCGACGCCGACGATCCGATCGACGCGGTGCGCCGCCTCGCGGCGCGGATGCTGCGCAGCGCTTACGGTCTCGACGGGCCGCCGGTGGGCGAGTCCTCGCGACTCGACCTGCGCACCTACGAGACGGTGAACCGGCTGCTGGCCGAGCTCGAGCGCTGGCGCTCGCTCGGCGAGGAGTTGTCGCGCGACGACGTTGCAGGCGCGCTCGAGCGGCAGACGCTTCGCCCGACGCGTGGTGACGAGGAGGGTCGAGTCGCGGTGGTCGACCTGTTGCGCGCACGCACGCGCCGTTTCGACGTGGTGTTCGTGCTCGGCCTCGAAGAGGGGAGTCTGCCGCGGCGCGGCAACTCCTCGCCGTTCCTCGACGACGACACACGGCGAGTGCTCGACGAGCGGGGTGCGCGGCTGCAGCGGCCGGACGCCGTAAGCCGCGACCGTTACCTCTTCTACACCGCGTGCACGCGTCCGCTCGAGCGGCTGTATCTCGTCCGCGAGGCGGCGACCGACGAGGGCAGCCCGCGCGAGCCGAGCCCGTTCTGGGAGGAAGTACAGGCCGTCTTCGATCCGGAGGATGTTCGCCGCTGGACACGCCGGCGGCCACTTTCCGCGCTCACGTGGAAGCTCGAAGAGGCGCCGACGGAGCGGGAGCGCCTGCGGGCGCTCGCCGAGCTCGCGTCGCGCGACGGCGCCA
>DATEXK010000533.1:0-9154 GCA_035257065.1 Gaiellaceae bacterium
CGCGGTGAGTGCGCCGCCTGCGGCGCCGCTGCTTCTCGCGTCGACGTCGCCGCAACGGCGGGCGATCCTGACGCAGCTGGGCATTCCCTTCGACGTCGTTGCGCCGCGCTACGAGGAGCACGATCCGCCCGAGGCCGATGCGACCGAGCTCGTGTGCAGGCACGCGCGCGGCAAGGCCGAGTCGGTCGTCGGCGAGGCTGACGGACGTCTGGTGCTCGGTGTCGACACGACGGTCGTTCTCGGCGGCCGCATCTACGCCAAGCCGGCCGACGCGGCGGACGCCGAGCAGATGCTCGACGAGCTGTCGGGGCGGACGCACGCGGTCGTGTCGGGGCTGTGTCTGATCGCGCCCGCGTGGGAGGTGGTGGAGGCGGCGGCGACGCTTGTCACCTTCCGCGCGCTGACCCCGCGGGACCTCGGCCTCTACGTTGCGTCGGGCGAGTGGGAAGGGCGCGCGGGCGGCTATGCGATCCAGGGGCTCGGCGCCGCGCTCGTGGAGCGGGTCGAAGGCGACTATCTGAACGTCGTCGGCCTGCCGGGGGCGCTGCTCGTGCGACTGCTGGTGGAGCGCTTCCCCGGCGCGTACGGCTTCGGCTAGCCCTTCCGGACAGTGGGCCCCTAGTAGTCGTACCGGCCCTGTCCGGGCGGCACATGGCCCGGGGCCTGACCCCGCCTTTCGAGCCTTGCCTCTTCCAGCGCGCGCTCTCCCGCCGCGACGAAGGCGGCGTACGCCTCCCGCGCCTCGTCGAGCTTGCGCGCGAACTGGCCGAGCGTCCACTCGACGTCGAGGAAGGGCGGCGGCGCGACCTTGCCGAGCATCGCGCGGTGGCTGCTCCATGTCCAGTCGACGGCCTCCTCGACCATCCCCGCCCGCACCGGGTTGAGAACGACGTACCGCCCGACCTGGAGGCTGTACGCGTCGTCGTCGACGCGCGACGCCTTGAACCGTCCCTGGAACAGATGCCCGACGTACCCGTGGCGCCGGTTGAACGCCTGCGCGTACTGCCCGTTCAAGAGCTGCATTCCGCGCGAGATCGTGAACGCCGGCACGTCGATCACAAGATGCACGTGATTGCCCATCAAGCAGTACGCGACGCAGCGCCAGCCGAGCTTGCGGGACACCTTGCCGAACAGGACCATGAACCGCTCCCGGTCGAAGTCGTCGACGAAGATCGGCTGCTTCCGGTTGCCGCGGCAGCGGATGTGCCGCATGCCCTCCGACTGATCGCGGAGCTTGCGCGCCACCACTCGAGCGTAGGCCGCCAGTCCTCACGAGAAGCAAAAGAAAGAGCCGCGGGTTCGCCGCGGCTCTTTGCCCATCGGGGTGCCGAGATTCGAACTCGGGACCTCTCCGACCCGAACGGAGCGCGCTACCAGGCTGCGCTACACCCCGGACAGCGCCCTAGGGTACCCAAGCCTCAGAGGCGCCGGTGCACGATCGCGGTGCACGCGTCCTCGACGTAGTCCATTCCATGCTCCTCGGCGACGCGCCGGGCCTCCGGCGAGACGATCCCGAGCTGGAGCCAGAGCGCGCCCGCGCCCGCCGCAGCCGCCTCTCGCGCCACGTCCCCGCAATGCTCCGGCCGCCGGAACACGTCCACGAGGTCGACGGGCTCCTCGAGCTCCGCGAGCGACCCGACACAGCGCAGCCCGAGCACTTCGCCGGCGAGCGGGTTCACCGGCACGACCTGATACCCCGCCTGCAGAAGGTACGCCGTGACGCCGTAGCTCGGCCGCGCGGGATCGGGGGATGCACCGACGACGGCGATCGTCCGGGCCTCGCGCAGGATCTCCTCCGGCGACCTCACGACCGTGAGCCTACCCGCACTATCCTCGCCGGATGCCCGAGCCTTTGACGCACGCCGACTGGCTCGCGGGCGTTCCGGTCCTCTTGGCCGAGACCGCCGCGCTCTGGGATCTGACCCTCGGAGCGGCCTACCCGCCCGGCGCCGCCGGCTACGCCGTTCGGGCTGAGCTTCCCGACGGCACTCCGGCCGTGCTGAAGCTCGCGCACCCGCACCGGGAATCGCTGCAAGAGGCGGACGCGCTGGAGCGCTGGGACGGCGACGGCGCCGTCCGGCTGCTCGCCAGAGACGACGACCGCCACGCGTTGCTCCTCGAGCGCTGCGAGCCCGGCACGTTCCTCTCGCACTCCGCCGGCGCGCTCGACGTCCTGATCGGCCTGCTGCCGCGACTCTGGAAGAGCGGAGCCGGCTTCGCGACGCTCGAGAGCGAAGCCGAGATCTGGGCCGCCGGCGTCGCGCGCGAGGTGCAGGACGCAACCCTCCGCGATGCCGCGCTTCACTACCTCCGCGAACTGCCGTCGACGCAGGGCGAGCAGGTCCTCGTGCACCAGGATCTGCACGGCGAGAACGTGCTTGCAGCGCACCGCGAGCCCTGGCTCGTGATCGATCCGAAACCCCTTGCCGCCGAGCGAGAGTTCTCCGTCGCGCCGATCGTCCGCTCCTTCGAGCTCGGCCACTCGAAAGCGGAAGCGCTCTACCGGCTCGACCGGCTCACCGCCGAGCTGGATCTCGACCGAGACCGCGCGCTCGGCTGGACCGTCGCACAGACGGTCGCCTGGTCGGGCGGCAGCGACTACTGGGATGTCCACATCGACACGGTGCGCTGGCTCCTGGAGGACGCGTGACCGTTCGCGCCGTTCTCTTCGATGTCGACTTCACCCTCGCCAAGCCGGGCCCCGCGCTCGGGCCCGAGGGATACGTCGCCGCCGGTGTACGTCACGGCCTCACGCTCGACGGGTCCCGCTTCGACGCGGCGCGCGATGCGGCGCTCGACCTCCTCGTCCGTCACCCGGACCTCGATCACGACGACGAGATCTGGTTCGCGTTCACCGAGCGCATTGTCCTCGGCATGGGTGGGGAGCAGCCTGCGTCGTACGCGTGCGCCGTCGACATCACCCGCGGCTGGGAGCTACACGAGAACTTCGAGCTCTACGAGGACACGGCGCCTGTGCTTCACGAGCTCCGCAGCGCCGGACTGAAGATCGGCCTGCTCACGAACTCCTCCCGCGACGTGCACGCCTTCGCGCGCCACCATCTGCTCGATATCGACGCTGCGATCGGCTCGTTCCAGCACGGCAAGACGAAGCCTCACGAGTCGATCTTCCGCGCCGTCCTCGAGCTCCTCGAGGTGGAGCCCGCCGACGCGGTCATGGTCGGCGACACCGTCGAGGACGACATCGAAGGCGCGCGGGCGCTCGGCATGCACGCGATCCTCGTCGACCGGCTCGGGCGCCATCCGGGCTACGCCGGCCGCCTCGCCGATCTCTACGGGCTCCCGGCGGCTCTCGGTCTGCCGCCTCGCTCCGCATAGACTGAGATCGTGGCTGCGTGGCTCGCCTGGTCGATCGCCGCCGTCGCACTCGTCGTCGGCGAGATCTTCACGCCCGGGCTCTTCTTTCTCGGGCCGGTTGCTCTCGCGGCGGTCGCCGGTGCCATCGTCTCGCTCTTCGGCGCCCCGCTCTGGTTGCAGCTGCTCGTCTTCGCCGGCTCATCCTTCGCGTCGCTCGGACTGCTTCGTCCGATCGCGCGGCGCCATCTCACCATGCCGCACGCAATTCGTACCGGTGCGGCTGCGCTTGTCGGCGCACCCGCCGTCGTGCTGCAGCGCGTCGACGCCGACGGCGGGCTCGTGCGCATCGGCGGCGAGGATTGGTCGGCTCGGGCATACATGCCCGACCAGGTGCTCGAGCCGGGCGCCAAGGTCGAGGTCGCAGAGATTTCGGGCGCAACAGCGCTCGTCTATGAGTAAAGGAGCCTGAAGTGATTGGTTGGATCATCGTCGGCGTCGTCGCCGTGATCGTGCTCGCCGTCCTCGCGCGGACCGTCCGGATCATTCCGCAGGCGCGTGCCGCCGTCGTCGAGCGGCTCGGCCGCTACTCCCGCACGCTCTCACCGGGGCTCGCACTCGTCGTCCCGTTCATCGACCGCATCCGGCCGATGATCGACCTGCGCGAGCAGGTCGTCTCGTTCCCGCCGCAGCCGGTGATCACCGAGGACAACCTCGTCGTGAGCATCGACTCGGTCATCTACTTCCAGATCAACGACGCGAAGGCCGTGTCGTACGAGATCGCGAACTACATCCAGGCGATCGAGCAGCTCACCGTCACGACGCTGCGCAACGTGATCGGCGGCATGGCGCTCGAGAAGACGCTGACGTCACGTGACGAGATCAACTCGCAGCTCCGCAGCGTCCTCGACGAGGCGACCGGCAAGTGGGGCATCCGCGTCAACCGCGTCGAGCTCAAGGCGATCGACCCGCCGGCGTCGATTCAGGACTCGATGGAGAAGCAGATGCGCGCCGACCGTGAGAAGCGCGCGACGATCCTCCAGGCGGAGGGCCAGAAGCAGTCCGCGATCCTCACCGCCGAGGGCGAGAAGACCGCCGCCATCCTGCGCGCCGAGGGTCAGCGGCAGTCCGTGATCCTCAACGCCGAGGGCCAGGCAAAGGCGATCGACACCGTCTTCCGTGCCATCCACGAGGGCAAGCCCGACCCGCAGCTGCTCGCGTATCAGTACCTGCAGATGCTGCCGCAGATCGCGCAGGGCGACTCGAACAAGGTGTGGATCATCCCGAGCGAGTTCCAGCAGGCGATCGGCCAAGTAGCCGGTGCCTTCGGCGGCGCGCTCGGGATCGCGGACGAGAAGAAGCCGGACGAGCCGACGAGCTAGCAGCGCTCCTTCGAGCACACGCGCAGCGTCGAGATCGTCGGCGGTGCGCGGTGCCCGCCGGGCCACGTGATGCGAATGAGGAGCGACGCAGCGTTGTCGCCGTAGTGCGTCTCGCGCAGGTGGAAGTCGGGATTCGCCCGGTGCACGAGCCAGTAGTTGCCGGCCGGCACGTTCGTGATGTCGAGATTCTGACCGTGGAAGTTCGCCGGGTACCGGTCGGTGTAGCCGACGGACGAGCCTTCCTCGACGAAGCGCGCCTCCGGGTGGAACTGCTCGCAGTCCGAGAGGAAGCGCGGCGGCCCGTGCGGGACTCCTTGCGCGATGCCGTAATGGTCTGCGATGCAGAAGCCGCTCTTGTGGTCGCGCACGAGCAGCGTGTACGCGCCGGCGCTTCGCAGCTCGTAGTGGTCGAAGCCGAGGAAGTGCCAGTGGTAGTGCGGCGGAGCGACCGTGTAGTGCAGCTCGCCGGACTCCGGTAGCACCCGTGTCGCACCACCTTCGATCGTAATGAGCTGTTCCACCTGCATCACCTGCGAGTTGCCGTGCCGCGTGCCGCGGATCCACAGGATCCCCGGTCCGCGGTTGTCCACCATCGAGGTGAAGCCCAGCAGCCAGCGGCCGAGCGCTCCGGCGGTGATGAGCAGCCCGGACGGCGGCCGCTGCACGAGGTTCGGATAGAGCGGCTTGCCGACGGGGACCTCCCGCCAGTCGAGCGGCGCGCCTTCGCCTAGCTCGCGCAGGTCGGTGCCGTCGGCCGCGACCGACCGCAGGTTGTCGCTGCCGTCGTCGTAGGCGACACGCGACCCGGTCGGCGACCAAACCGGATGCTCGTCATGCGCGAGCGCCGGCGTCAGGTCGACCGGTGAAGTGCCGTCGTCGACGACGAGGTTCGTCGTCCCGTCCGCGGCCTCGCGCGTGTACGCAATCCGCTTGCCGTCGGGTGCCCAGGCGAGATCGCGGACATCCGTCGGAGGTGCGACCGCGGGGGCTACGTCGGGCGGCGCGGCGGCGTCGAAGGTCGTGATCTTCGAGCCGTCGGCGCTCGACACGTAGACCACGGGTGCGCCGCTGCGCGACGAGACGAACGCGAGCCGATCGGTGCTCGAGAACGTGGGGCTCCATTCCTCGGCGTTGCTCGGAGCGATCCGCTGCGTCTGTCCCGACGGCAGTTGCATGAGCCTGATCTGGCGCCGCCCGTCGACGCGCGCGCTGTAGACGAGCACGTGTCCGTCCGGCGACCACGACGGGCCCCACTCCACGACGTTCGGCGTCGACTGGAGCCGCCGCTGGCCGCTGCCGTCGGCGTTCGCGAGCCAGAGGTCGCCGCTGCGTGCGAACGCGATCAGCGTTCCGTCGGGCGAGTACGCCGCGTCTTGCGCGTCGGGCAGCACAGGCGTGCGCGTGAGGTCGGGCGCGACCGCGACGATCGCGTTGGCGCTACCGACGAGCATCCGCGCGTCTCGCGCCTCCGGCCTGAGGGCGATTGCCGCGGCCGTCGCGGCGATCAAAGGCCGAGCTCCGCTCGCCAGGCGTCGGTGTGCGCGCCGAGTTCAGGCGCACGACCGGGCGCAGGCGTGCCGAGGTCGCTCGCGGCTTCGGCGAGCGTCGCGACCGGTCCTACGCAGACGTCTTCCTCGTCGAACACGCCAAGCCAGTGTTCCAGCGGCTGCGACGAGAAGACGCGCGCGAGCTCGCCGGCGAGCGCCTCCTGCTCGGCGCCATATTGTTTCTCCGCGAGCTCGGGCCGTCCGATCAGCTCGCAGAGGCGCACGAAGAACTTCGGCTCGAGTGCGCCGACGGTGAGATGCCTGCCGTCTCCGGTCGCGTACGTGCGGTAGCACGCGAGCCCGCCCGTGAGCAGTTGCGGGCGAGGATCGCCGGCGAGCCGGAAGCTTGCGAGCCGATGCGTCCCGTGTGTCATCGAGACGGTGAGTTGCGCACCCGTGCCGGTGCGCTCACGTACGAGAAGCGCAGCGAGGATCTCGGTCACCGCGCCGAGCGAGCCGGCGGCAAGGTCTGCCACCTGCACCGGCGGCCACGCCGGCGCCGTGTCGTGGAGCACGCCCGCCCACCCCTGGTAGTTGAGGTCATGGCCCGCGCGCTGCTCGTGCCGTCCGCCCACTCCGAAGCCGGTGATCGAGCAGGACACGGCCCGTTCGGGCAGGTCCTGGGGTCTGACCCCCAAGCGTGCGAGCACGCCCGGCCTGAACGTGTCCAGGACGACATCAGCCCGTCCGAGGAGGCCGCGCAGGAAGGGCGCGTCCCCGGGCAGATCGCAGACGACCGACTCCTTGCCGCTGTTCAGGGCGTCGAACCACCCGGTCGCCGTGTCTCGCATCGGGTCGCCGCCCGGCTGCTCCACCCGCACGACCCGCGCGCCGAGCCGCAGCAGCTCGGTGGTCGCAAAGGCGCCCGGCAGGTAGCGGGTGAGGTCGACGACGAGCATCCCGCCCAGTGGCCGTTGCATGCGGCCCGAACCTACCAGTACCGTTCGCCGTCCTTGGTCGATCGTTCCCCCGGAGCAGAAGAGAAGCGGCGTCTCATCCTCGACGCCGCCGTCAGGGTGTTCGCGCACAAGGGCTTCCACACCTCACGGGTCGGCGACATCGCCGAGGAAGCGGGAGTCGCACACGGTCTGCTCTACCATTACTTCGCCTCGAAAGACGAGGTGCTCGACACGATCTTTCGTGAGACATGGAGCAACCTGCTCGCGGAGATCGGCGAGATAGAGGCATCGTCCGAGTCCTCGCGTGACCAGCTGCAGCACGTCGCAGCGCGCTTGTTCGGCGGGTGGCGAGAACATCCCGACGTCATCCGCGTGCTCGTGCGAGAGATCGCGCGCAGCGCAGAAGTGCAGCAGCGCATCGGCGAGCTCGTGAAGCCGATCGAGGCGATCCAGCGAATCATCGCCCGCGGTCAGCAGACGGGCGAGTTCCGCGACGACTTCGACTCGCGCCTCGCGGGAATCATCTTCTACGGCGGAATCGAGGAAGTGCTGAGCGGCTGGGTGCTCGGCCAGATCCCCGACGGCGACGACGCGGTCGAAGCTGCGGAGCGCACGCTCGTCGATGTCGTCTGTGCGGGCTTCGCCGCGACGGTCGCGCCCGCCCTCTAGCCGCCGCCGAGCAGCTCGGCGAAGCGGGCGAAGCCGACGTTTCCGCCCGAGACCACGACCCCCACGCGTCCCCCGTTCGCGGCGATGCGTCCGGCCAGCAGCGCTGCGATGCCGATCGCGCCGCTCGGCTCGGTCACGATCTTCAACCGGTCGAAGAGAAACGCCATCGCGTCGAGGATCTCCGCGTCGCTCGCCGTGACGATCTCGTCGACGTGCAGCCGGTTCACCTCGAACGTCAACTCGCCGGGCATCGGTGTCTGAAGCCCGTCGGCGATCGTCCGGGGGACGCCGCCGTTGATGCGCTTGCCCGCTGCGAGCGAGCGCCGCGTGTCGTCTCCCGTCTCCGGTTCCACGCCGACGACGCGGATGCCGGGGCGCAGCTCCTTGGCCACCGTCGAGCAGCCGGCCATCAGCCCGCCGCCGCCGACGGGTGCAACGAGCAGGTCGAGATCAGGCACCTCCTCGAGCAGCTCGAGCGCGGTCGTCCCCTGCCCGGCCATCACGAGCAGATCGTCGTACGGGCGCACGAGCTCGAGCCCGCGCTCGGCCGCAAGCTGCGCACCGAGCTCCTCGCGGCTCTCCGCCCAGCGGTCGTAGGTCACGATCTCGGCGCCGTAGCCGCGTGTCGCGTCGACCTTCGCCGTCGGCGCGTCCTCCGGCATGAGGATGGTGGCGTGCGTGTCGAGCAGGCGGGCGGCGATCGCCACCGCCTGCGCGTGGTTGCCGGACGAGTACGCGAGCACGCCACGCGACCGTGCGTCGCGGTCGAGCGACGCGATCTTCGTGTAGGCGCCGCGGAACTTGAACGAGCCGCCGCGCTGGAAGCACTCGGCTTTGACGTGCACCGACGCTCCGACCATGCCGTCGAGCGTCCGAGACGTGAGAATCGGCGTCCTGTTCGCGACGCCCGCGAGCCCTTCGGCGGCGGCGCGCACGTCTGCGAGACCGATCATCACCGGCACGGGGACGTCTGGGCGCCCAACAGCCCGAAGCCCCACAGCTTTCCGTCGACGATGTAGTACGCCGTTTGCACGTTCTGTCTCTGACGCACGAGCGCCTCGTAGCCCTTGCACGAGATCACGACGAGCCCTCCGGTGAGGCTCGTCACCTGCGCCTCCACCGCTCCGAGCTGCAGTCCGCGCGGAGCCCGCCACCCGTCCGGCTGCCACAGCGTGTAGACCGCAGAGACGCGTCCGCGGGTCAGCTCGACCGCCAGCCCATGCTGGTCGAAGCGGCGATATGTGAAGTACCACGTCGTCCGCGCACAGCCCTGACACACGCCGTAGCCGCTCCCGAGCGCCGCGCGCCCCTCGGCCGCCGGCTCTCCGAGCCGGACGCCGGCGAG
>DATEXK010000534.1:0-4098 GCA_035257065.1 Gaiellaceae bacterium
ACAGGTCCCAGCACTCTCAGAAAGATCGCGGTACTCATGGAAGGCAAGTCGCGCCCTGCGCCGCGAAGGGTTCCGGCTCGCAATGACACGGCGAACGATTGGACTCAGTGATCGCGCCGAGAAGCATCTCAAGGTACAGCACCGCGGCCCATCCGAGGTGCGTCGCCCCCCGACGTGCTGTTACTAGGGACGCGTCGCTACTCGGCTAGCGTCTCGCCGGAGCCGCCTAGCTCGTCGGGGAAGTCCTTGAGCTTGGGCAGACCATCTTTCATGGGCAGCACCGTCGACTCGTAGTTGACATGCACTCCAGGTGTGAACGGAAACGACGGAATCGTCGCTGCGTAGACATCGACCAAACCCCATTGGGGGTGCCGAGTCAGCAAATGGCCGCCGCAGACCTTGCACCACTGGCGATAGCTCCGCTCGTTCTTGTGGTACTCGCCGACTTGGTCTTCTCCCTGCGTCACCGTGACCGCCTCGGGCTTCCAGAGCGTGAATGCGTTGACCGGTCCGGCGGACCAGCTTCTGCAGGAGGCGCAGTGGCAGTAGCCCGCGCCCTCCGGATCGCCCGTGACGGCAATCTTGACGGCACCGCAGTAGCACTGCCCCTCGAAGGTCTTCTCGTCCTGGCTCATTGCGTTTCTCCCCTTCGTGCTCGAATGCAAGGCGGATCTGCGATCGTCAAGCTACAACGAACCCTGCCGTCAGGGTTCGCACTCGCTCGAGGGACATTCCGGAACACTGGCCCACGCGAGCCTCTCTTCCCAAAGGAGGAGACGCCATGGCGCGCAAAGACCGCCAACACGCCTTGCTGCTCGCGCTGCCGCACGTCGAGAACGCAGCCGGCGTGCCCAGCGAAAGGGATCGGTCTCGAACCGCCACGAACTGATGACGCGGGCGACGCCGTGCGCTCACGGCGAACAAGGCGTTCTAGCCGGGGGCCTGGCCGACGCGGTTTCGGCGGCGCGTATACGTCCCGAAGATCATGTCCCAGTAGGGGACGCTTACGCCGAAGCCGCGCTCGTCGTCTTCGAAATGGTGCCGCATATGGAGCTCACGGAGCCATCGCCCGAGGCGGCTCTTTGGCCGGGCGTGATGCAGCGCGAAGTGCAGCATGTCGTAGAGCAAGTATCCGGTGAAGAATCCGGCGCAGGCGGCGCAACCGAGCTCCAAGCCGAGGGCGGCGACGAAGAGTGCCCAGAACCCCGCGGCGAGTGGCAGCGAGAAAGCCGGCGGGAGGACGAGCCGCATCGGATCGTTGGGGTGATCGTGATGGACGCCGTGGATCATCCAGTGAAGCCGGGCGCCGAGGCCGTGCTTCGGCTCGAAATGGAAAACCGCTCGATGGCCCCAGTACTCGCAGAGCGTCCAGAAGCCGTAGCCGCCGGCCAATGCCAACAGGTACGAGAACCAGCGGACATCACCGCTACCGAGCGTCGCGAGCACGGCGATGGCGGGAACGAAGATCAGAGGCGGAACGGCAGGGTGCACTCGGGTAAGACGATTCAGCGGTTCCCAGCGAAAGACAGCAGGCGACGCGCTGAGCGAATCGGCTCGGGAAGGCTTCGACGCCGTCGCGGCGGTATTGTCTCGCATCTGCTTCAAACTTTAGCGCAGTCGGGCTCGGCGGCCCCGAGCCCGTTCAGAGGTTGTTAAGGATCGTTCTGGTTCCCTCCGGAGCCGCCCCGCACTATTCATGGACATCGACGCCTTCGCCATAGGGTTCGACCACCGCGACCGCGCGCGCCTGCACGCGCTCTGGGACGACGCGCTCGATGCGGACGTGTGGTCGGAAGGCGCGCTCACGAGAGGCTTCGAGGACGCGTGGGCAGCCTGGAATGGGCTGCCGACGGTCGCGATGAACGGCTGGACGGGGGCTGCTCTTGCGGCGCTCGAGTTTTACGGCGTCCGCGGGAAGAAGGTGCTCTGCCCGTCGAACACGTTCATGGCGGCTCCGCTCGCGATTCAGAGCGCCGGCGGGATCGTCGCGTTCGTCGACTGCAACCGTGAAGACCTCTGTATGTCGTTCGAGGACTTCGAGCGCAAGGCACGCGAGCACGAGCCGGATGCGGCGATGCTCGTGCACATAGGCGGTCACATCGCTTTCGACGTCGAACGAATCGCCGCGTTCTGCCGGGACAACGGCATCGTCCTCCTCGAGGATTGCGCGCACGCACACGGCGCGGCGTGGCATGGGAGGCGCGCCGGAACGTGGGGCGACGCCGGGATCTGGTCCTTCGCAGCCACGAAAACGATCTCGACGGGCGAGGGCGGAGCTCTCGTCTCGGGGAATCCCGACCTCCTGGAATACGCTCGAGCCTTTCGCAACTACGGGAAGCCGCACTACACGACGCCCGGCCTCAACTACCGGATGAACGAGTTCACCGCGGCACTCGGCATCGTCGGCGTCGAGCGGCTCGACGAGATCGTGGCCTGGAAGAACGCCGCTGCGCGGGACTATCTCGACCCGCACCATCCGTCGCGCCTCCGGCTACCCGATGGCATGGTCTCGGGCCTCTACAAGTACGTGGTGTTCGAGCCCATTCCGCGTTCGACGGGCAAGGTCTATGACGCTCCGTGCCACAGGATCATGGGTCACGAGGTGGACTTGCCGAACTCCGACTGGGTCGCGACGAATCACTGGTGCGAGCCCCTCTATTACCAGCCCAAGGCTGTGTTGCACGTCGCATCCGGATGAGGGTGCTCGTGACGGGAGGAGCCGGCTTCGTCGGCTCACACGTCGTCGACCGTCTGCGGGCAAACGGCCATGAGCCGCGAATTTTCGATCTCGTCCGCTCGCCCTACCACCCCGACGGAGACATCGACACCGTGGTCGGCGACCTTCTCGATCCGGATGCGGTTCGCGCAGCGATCCGCGGCTGCGATGCGGTGTTGCACCTCGCGGCCGTGGCCGACGTCAACGTCGTCGTGGCCGAGCCGACGCGCGCAGAAGCGGTCAACGTCCGCGGGACTCAGACCCTGCTCGAGGCGGCTCGCGAAGCAGACGTCTCCCGTTTCGCGTACGCGAGCACCGTGTGGGTCTACGGGAACGCGAATGGCAACGGCCCGGTGGCAGAGGACAGCCCGCTGACGTTGCCGGCGCATCTCTACACGGCGACGAAGCTCGCCGGCGAGATGTACTGCCGGTCGTACGACGAGCTGTACGGGCTGCCCCACACGATTCTCCGCTTCGGCATCCCGTACGGCCCCCGCTCGCGCAAGGCCGCGGTCGTAGCGGCGTTCGTCGCGCGCGCGCATGCGGGCGAGCCGCTCACGATCGCTGGTGACGGCCGGCAGACGCGTCAGTTCGTCTACGTCGAGGACCTGGCAGAGGGTTGCGTTGCTGCGCTCGCACCGCAGGCGGCGAAGCGCGTCTACAACCTCGTACGCGACGAGGCCGTCAGCATCCGTGAGATTGCCGACATTGTGCGCGCTCTCGTCTCGGACGTGCCGATCGTGCACGGTCCGGAACGTCCTGTGGATGTGATGATCGGCCACGTCTCCGGCGAGCGCGCCGCGACCGAGCTCCGGTGGCAAGCAACGACGCCATTCGTGGACGGAGTCAGGAGCTACGTCGATTGGCTGGCCGAAACGAGCGGTTCGCCGACGGCGCGGGCTGCGTCGATGATCGCGGGCAACGCGGCCGCCGTCTTGGCCCAGGAGCCGGACGAGCTGTAGAAGTCAGCGTCGTGCAGCAGCACGACGTCACCTGCGGACAAGCCGCGCGTTGCGCGTCGGGCGATGCTCGCGGGTGTCGCTCGCGTCGTCCAGTCGCGCCCCCAGCGTGACCAGAGGAGCGGAAGCCAGCCTCGGCGGCGCGCAAGCATGAGCCCCGCCGTGCTGAAGACGCCGTACGGGGGCCGGTACGTGGTCGCCTCGATGCCGGTGGCCTCGCCGATGACGTCCGCGGCGCGCGCCAAGTCGTCGGCAAGCTCCCAGGGCGTCCGGCGCAGCAGCAGGGTGTGCCGGTAGCCGTGGACGGCGATCTCATGCCCCGCGGCCGCGATCTCCGCCGCCAGGGTGGGCCGGCGCTCGACTTGCTCGCCGACGAGGAAGAACGTCGCGCGCGCGTTCGCGCGCGCGAGGCGCTCGAGTACG
>DATEXK010000535.1:0-7779 GCA_035257065.1 Gaiellaceae bacterium
GCCCGACAGCTCGTCCGGCGGCTCGCCGGCCGTGGAGGCGACGATCTCGGCCGCTGCGACCGCCCGCTCGGCGACCGCCTCGTCGCCGGGCTCGCCGCAGGCCGCCTCGAGACTGTCGTTGAGGGTGTTCCAATCCATCACTGGTCCCATTCCACCTGGTCGAAGAAACGAAGCGCGATCCGGCCAGGCCGGACGCGGGGCTGCAGCGCCGCAAGCTCCTCGTCCGAGATCTCCCCCAGTGCCCGCTTGATCGCCAGCCAGGGCAAATCGAGGTCTTCCTGGTAGACGATCGTCGAGATCCGGGGATTCACCTCGATCACGACGTCGCCGACGAGCTGGATGTTGAAGAACCACTCGATCTCGAGCTCCTCGACGATCCGGTTCGCCGTCTCCATCAGGCCCCCGTCGTCGAGCGTCTCGAAGTACATCGCTAGCCCGGCGCGCATCGCCTCGCGCGTCTTCGGGTGTCCGAGCACGATCCGCTTGCCGTCCGCGATGCCGTCGACCGTGCGTTCGCCGCCGGTGGCGAGCTCCATCACGAGCAGGTCGACGCCGTCTTCCGGGAGCAGCTCGACCGCCTCCTCGAGCCGCATCGCCACCGCGCCCGGGCGCTCGTAGAGCAGCTGATGCGCGCGGTCGACCGTCGGGTCGAGGATGCGAAAGCCGCGTGAGCCGGACGAGAACACGGGCTTGAAGCACACCGGTCGGTCCGGGTAGCCGAGCTCCTTCGCCGCGGCCTCGACGCCGGCGGCGCCCGTGACGCGGCGAAACTCCGGGCCGCGCACGCCGATCCGCTGCAGCAGCTCGTACGTCTCCGCCTTGTCGTTCGAGCGGCGAACCGTCTCGGTGCCTGCGACGAGCACCGGAACGGGAAAGCGCCCGCGCGCCGCGGCGAGGTGGGGGAGATCGTGCGACGACTGCGGCAGCACGACGTCGACGTCCTCGCGCTCGACGATCTCGAGCACCGCATCGGCGTAGCCGGGGTCGGCGCCCGGCGGGACAAGGTGGAACGCGTCCGCGAGGTGGCGGCCGATCGAGCGTTCCGACATGTCGACGCCGACGAGCCGAACGTCCCGCTCCCCGTTCTCGCGCAGGCCCCGGAAGAGGGCCGCCGCCCCGGGCGCTCCGGCGGCGGTCACGAGGATCGTCGTCTTCGGCATTGGGCGATGCTACTGGCGGCGCCCGGCGCACGACCGGAGGGCGTTACGGTTGCCGCGTGTCGATCACGCTGTGCTGCATGAGCGGCGGCGATCCGGGGCGACTCGCGGCGTTGCTCCAGGTCTGCCGTCCGGCCGTGGACGAGATCGTCGTCGCGCTCGACGATCGCGTCGACCCGGCGCGCACGGGTGCGGTGGTCGAGCTCGCCGACCGTGTCGTGCGGATTCCCTACGAGCCCCCTCCGGAGCGGTTGCTGCCCTGGCTCTACGCGCAATGCGGCGGAGACTGGATTCTCAAGCTGGACGACGACGAGGTGCCGAGCGCTGCATTCCTCGAGGGCTTGCGTGCTGCGGCCGATCCGTCGGTGACGCACGTCTGGTTTCCGCGCCGCTGGCTGTTCGGCGGCGCGGGCACCTATCTCGACGCGCGCCCGTGGGTGCCCGACTTCCAGCTGCGGCTCTCGGTCAACGACAGCCGGCTCGTCCGGTTCCCCGGTGTGTTGCACGTGCCGATCGAGGTCGTGGGGCCGGCGCGGTACAGCGAGACGCCGATCTATCACCTCGAAGTCCTGCGGCCGCGCGCGGAGCGCGAGCTGAAGGTACGGGACTACGAGCGCGAGCGCCCGGGCCTGCGCGCCGGCGGCCTCGCATTCAACCATGCGTTCTACCTGCCGGAGCTGAGCGACCCTCCGCTCGCGCAGACGCCCGCGGAGGATCGCGTGCTCGTGGAGGCGGTCGTCGCCGCGCCGGCCCCTGTGGCGGGGCCGCCGCTTGACCTACCGCACGCGACCCGCGACGAGATCGACGCGCTCTGGCTGCGCCGTCCTGTCGACTACGCCGCTGATCTCACCGTGCGGACGGCGCCGAGGCGGCTCGAGTCCGGAGAGCGCGCGCAGATCGAGCTCGCGCTCGTGAACCGCGGCAGCACGGCGATCCTCCCGCCGGCTGTGCAGATCGGCTCTCGCTGGGACGGCGTCACGCTCGGTGTGTGGACGTCGCTGCCGGACGCAGTCGAGCCCGGTGAGAGCGCGCTCGTCGTCGCATCCGTCGTGGCGCCGGTCGAGCCGGGCAAGCACATCCTCGAGCTCGACCTCGTCCACGACGGCGTGCGCTGGTTCGGCGTGCCGGTCGCATTCGAAGTCGAGGTGGCGCGCCGCCGGAAGGTCGGGATCCTCGTGCGCGAGGCGACGCGCACGCGTGCCCTGCCGCTCGCGGAGGAGATCGTTCGCGCGGCTCCCGCGCTGCAGCCGGTGCTGATCGGAACCGACGACGCGGGCGGTTACGCGACAACTGCCGGTCCCGAGGCGCGCGTGACAGCGGGCCTCGCGCCCGGCCGGCGCAAGCTCCGCTCGTTCGCTCTCGCCGCACGCCGCGTGCGTGCCCTGCGCCGCGAGGTCGACGTCCTGCCCGTGGACGCGCTCGTCCTCCCTGCACTCGATGCGACGACGCTGCTCGAGCGCTGGACCGATCTCGCCGCAGCCCGCCTCGCCGCCGATCGTGGAGCCCCGATTCTCCTGTCGCCGCCCCCGGCCGCGCGCGGCCTGCTCGACCGCCTCCTGCTCCGTCGCCTGCTCCGTACGCCGGGGGTGCGGGTCGGCGGCGAGGAAGACCTCGCGGACTTCCTCTCGCGCCTCTAGCGGAAGAGGAAGCTCACGCGGTTCCAGCGTGCGATCTCGCAGCCTCCCCGGCGGTTGAAGGTCGCCCGCACCTTGTGGCCACCGAAGGTCCCGCTGACGCGGGCGACCTGCGGCCCGCCGTAGATCGCCGTGCACATCGTCTTGGGAGGCACCGGTGCGAACGGAGCGCTCAGCCGAGCCAGCTGCGTGCAGGCGTTCGCTGCATGGGGAAGCGTGCCGGCGACCGGGCCGCACTGGAGCGTCCAGTGGCGCGTCGCGCCTCCGTTGCCGGGCGAGACGGCGATCGTCAGTGCCGTCGCGGCGACGGCTACGAGCAGCATGCGCTCCATGGTAAGCGGAAGGGCAGCCGTACGCGGCTAAACTCGATCCCGTGTTGAGCGGCAAGCGCATCTTCGTCACCGGCGGCGCCGGGTTCATCGCCACGACCCTCGCGCGGCAGCTGCTCGACGACAACGAGATCGTCGCGCTCGACAACCTGCATCGCGACGCGCTCTCGGGAACCGACCTGGGCGAGCATCCGAACTTCACGTTCCACCAGGCCGACGTCCTCGATGCGGAGGCCGTCAAGGAGCTTGCGCGCGGCGCGACTCATATCGTCCACTGCGCGGCGATCGCCGGCGTCGACACCGTGCTCGAGAGCCCGGTGCGCACGATGCGCGTGAACATGATCGGTACGTACAACGTGCTCGAGGCCGCCGTTGCGACGCTGGACACGCTCGAACGGTTCGTAGACTTCTCGACGAGCGAGGTGTTCGGCACGCACGCGTACAACGTCAACGAAGGTCACGTCACGACGATCGGCTCGGTCGGCGAGGCCCGCTGGACGTACGCGGTCTCGAAGCTTGCGGGCGAGCACATGACGCACGCCTACCACGACGAGCTCGGCCTGCCGACCGTGACGGTGCGTCCCTTCAACGTGTTCGGCCCCGGACAGATCGGCGGCGGCGCAATCCGCGCGTTCATCGAGGCGGCGCTCGCGGGCGAGGACCTGATCGTGCGCGGCGACGGCTCGCAGATCCGTGCCTGGTGCTACGTCGACGACATGGTGCACGCGGTGCTGCTCTCGCTCGAGCGTCCCGAGGCTGTCGGGCAGAGCTTCAACATCGGCAACGCGCGTTCCG
Source organism: Gaiellaceae bacterium (assembly GCA_035257065.1). Classification (GTDB taxonomy): domain Bacteria; phylum Actinomycetota; class Thermoleophilia; order Gaiellales; family Gaiellaceae; genus Palsa-739. Next base: position 3,916 of record DATEXK010000535.1, read on the forward strand.
CCGTGACGATCTTCGATCTCGCGCAGCGCATCAAGCGCATCGCCGGCGGCAAGGGCGAGATCGTCTTCAAGCCGCTCAACTACGTCGACGTCGAGCTGCGCATTCCGAACGTCGGCAAGGCGCGCGAGCAGCTCGGCTTCGAGGCGCAGGTCGAGCTCGACGAAGGCCTCGAGCGCACTATCGCTTGGTACAAGGCCCGCAAGCCCGCGCACGTCTGAGCCGATGAAGGTGCTCGTGACCGGCGGCCGGGGCTTCCTCGGCGGTCACGTGTGCGAGGCGCTCGCCGCCGCCGGGCACGAGGCGATTCCCCTTGGACGCTCCGACGGCGATCTTGCCGAGCCGCGAGTGATCGAGCGGTTGCTCGACGAGCAACGACCGGAGGTGGTCGTGCATCTCGCCGCCGTCATGCCGGGCGACGAGCGTCTCGCGCAGAACGCGCCGATCACCGCGCTTGTCGCGCACGCGTGCGCCGAACGGAGCATCCGGCTCATGCATGGGTCGACGACGTCGGTTTACAAGGACGAGACACCGTACGCGGAGAGCAAGCGTGCAAGCGAGGCGGCAGCAGGCGATGCGACTCTCCTGCGCTTCGCGTTCCCGTACGGCCCGGGGCAGCGCCGGGGCGCGATCCCGACGATGTTCCGGCAGGCGCTCGCCCGTGAGCCGATCGTCGTCTATCGCGGTTGGGAGCGCTCCTTCTGCTTTGCGGCCGACGCCGCTCGCGCGGTCGTGCTGCTTCTCGAAGCGGGGGCGAGGGGCGCGTACGACATCGGCCGCGACGACGACCCGCGGACGCTCTTCTGGATCGCCCAGATCGCATGCCGCCTCACCGAGGCTCCGGAGGAGTTGATCGAAGTCGTCGAGCCGCCCGCGGGTCCCGCTTTCGTGCTCGACCCACTTCGGCTCGACGCGCTGCGGTACCTCGGCTGGCATCCGGCGGTCGCGCTCGAGGACGGGATGCGGCGCACGCTCGAGTGGCTATCGTCGCTCGCATGAAGACGGTCCTCTTCCTCGGCGCCGGGAGGCATCAGCGCGCGGCGATCCTCCACGCGAAAGAGCTCGGGCTTCGCGTCGCAGCGATCGACGGCAACCCGAACGCACTCGCGCTCGGCGACGCTGACATCGCGGAGGTCGTGAACTTCGTCGACATCCCCAGCGCGATCGCGTTCGCCGAGAAGATCCGTCCAGACGGCGTGCTCACGATCACCTCCGACCGTGCCGTGGTGGCGGTCGCCGCCGTCGCAGAGGCGCTGGGTCTCGCGGGCATCGGCGTCGATGTCGCAACGGGACTGACGCACAAGCTCGAGATGCGCCGGCGGATCGAGGCCGCCGGCCTGCCGCAACCCCGCTTCGGCTCCGCGCGGACGATCGATGAGGCGCGCGAAACGGTCGCCCACGTCGGCTTTCCGAACGTGATCAAGCCGGTCGACTCGGGCGGCCAGCGCGGTGTCTTCCGGTTGGAGAACGTCGACGATCTCGAGGCTCGCTTCGACGCAACGCTCGCTCTCTCGCACCGTGGCGAGGTGATCGTCGAGCAGTTTGTCGACGGCGTCGAGATGAACGCCATGGCTGTCGTCCGCGACGGCGCGGTAATGCAGTTGACGCTCTCCGACCGTCTGCGGCCGCCCGGCGAAGGCTTCGCGGTCGGCTGGATCCACGCGTACCCCGCCGCGCTCGACGACGAGCGGACAGCAGAGGCCGAGGCGCTCGTCGAGCGCACCGTGCACGCGCTCGGGCTCCGCAACGGCATCGCGTTCCCGCAGCTGATCGCGGACGTCGACGGCTCGATCAAGGTGATCGAGGTCGCAGCCCGGATCCCCGGTGGCCAGATGGCCGACCTCGTGCAGCACGCAGTCGGCGTCGACCTGGTCGAGGTCGCGCTGCGCTTTGCGCTCGGCGAGCCCGTCACCGATTCGATCGCCGCGCCGAAGCAGCGCCAGGCGGTTGCGATCCGCTTCTTCACCGCCGAGCCCGGTCCGCTGCCGGCCGGGAAGGTGAAGGCGCCCGCAAGCCTCGCGAGGGTGCTCGCCGCGCCGGGCGTCGTGCAGGCTGCGAGCTACATCGTCGCGGGCGAGACGATTCGCCCCGTGAAGGTCGACGGCGACCGGCGCGGCTATGTAATCGCCGTCGGCGCAACCGGGCCGGAGGCACTCGAGCGCGCCGAGGCGGCCGCGCGCCTCATCGACGTCGAGGTCGAGTGACGTGTCCGGCTGCGCCTTCGACCTTGCGCACTACGTAGAGCTGCTCGACGCGGCGCGGACGGGCGGCTACCGCTTCGCATTCTTCAACCGCGAGCCACGAGCTGGAGACGTGTTGTTGCGCCACGACGTCGACATGTCGCTCGAGGCGGCGCTGACGATGGCCGAGCTCGAGGCGGAGCGCGATGTGCAGGCGACGTACTTCCTGATGACGCGGAGCGACTTCTACAACCTCGACTCGCGTTCCGGTGTCGCTGCGCTTGCACGTCTCGGCGAGCTTGGTCATCGAGTCGGCCTGCACGGCATTCATCCCGACGCGAAGCTCGACGATCGGTTCGACGCGGTCATCGCCTGGCACACGCCGGATCCCGACTACATGAGTGCGCCGATCCGCGGCGTCGTGAACGTCATGCAGGAGCCGTACTTCGACCCCGCGCACTACCGCTCCGACTCCAACCAGCACTGGCGCAGCGGTTGTCCGCACGCCGAGCTCGCGGCGGGCAGCTTCGAGTGGCTGCAGCTGCTCGTCCATCCGGAGATCTGGGTCTACGACGGCGCGACGATGCGCGAGACGATGGAGTCGCAGCTCGACGCCGAGCGAGCGCTGCGCCGGCGGCAGCTTGCGGAGAACCGAATCGACCTGACATGAGTCGTCCGCTGCGGGTCCTGCACTGCCCGGTGAACACGGCCGGGATCCCGTGGGCGAACTCGCAGGCGCTGCGCCGCCGCGGTATCGAGTCCGACCTGCTCGTGTTCAACCGCTACAAGCTCCATCCCGAAGCCGACATCTCACTCGAGCGACACGGGAAGCTTCTGCGCCAGCAGGCGACGCAGTGGCGGGCGTTCCTGAAGCTCTTGCCTCGCTACGACGTCTTCCACTTCTACTCGAGTGTCACGCTCGTGCCGAAGTCGGTGCAGTTCCGGATCCTGCACGCGCTCGGGAAGAAGGGCGTCTACCAGTACCTCGGCTCGGACATCCGCGGCAAGACGCGCGAGCAGCTCGCGTACGGGCTCAAGGCCGATGCGGAGATCGTCTCGAGCTACGACGCGATCCGCTGGGTACCGGACGCGGACGTCATCCTGCCGGGCGTCGAGGTGGCGAAGATCGCGCCGGCGATTCCGAGCGCCGACAAGCAGCGCCCGTTGATCATCCACGCGCCGTCGTCGCGCCGCCGGAAGGGAACGGAGCACATCGTCGCCGCGGTCGAAGGACTCGATGCCGACTTCCGCGTCGTCGAGGGACTGACGCACGACGAGGCTTTCGAGCTCTACCGCGAGGCGGACATCGTCATCGACCAGCTGAACGCCGGCTGGTACGGCGTCTTCGCGATCGAGTGCCTCGCGCTCGGCAAGCCCGTCGTCACCTTCCTGCTCGAGGAAGCGGTGCGCCGGACGGAAGAGGCGTACGGCATCGAGGTCCCGGTCATCTCCGCGACCGCCGAGACCCTGCGCGAGCGACTGCGCCCGCTCGTCGCCGACGCTGCGCTGCGCCACCGCGTCGGCGCGGCCTCGCGGGCGTACGCAGAGCGACTCCACGACATCGACGCGATCGCCGGAGAGCTCATCGAGCTCTACGAGCGGATCCGCGCCTGACTCGATCCGTGGGAAGCCGCCCGTGGGGCGACTTCCCGCGGGATTCGTGGCCTGCAGGCGCCGTGGCAGACGG
>DATEXK010000536.1:0-2937 GCA_035257065.1 Gaiellaceae bacterium
CCGTCGAGGCCCCGCCACACGGCGTCACTCTCGACGAAGTGCGCATACGGCTCGGGCCGCATCGTCATCCGCGAGCCCGCGGGCGCCTGCGCGCCACGCACGTACTTGCCGGTGAGCCACCCGCCGGCCAGCGGGCTGAACGGCGTGAAGCCGAGCCCTGCCTCTGCGCAGAGCGGCAGCACGTCGCGCTCCGCCTCACGGTCGAGCAGCGAGTAGGAGTTCTGCACCCAGGCGTAGTGCGTATGGCTCGACGCGGCGAGCGCATCGCGGAGCTGCGCACCGTCGACGTTGCTCGCTCCAATCGCGCCGACCTTTCCCGCGCGTACGAGCTCGTCGAGCGCACCGAGCGTCTCGGCGACCGGCACGTCGGGATCCGGCTCGTGCGTCAGGTACATCTGCACGTGGTCGACGCCGAGACGCTGCAGGCTGCTCTCGAGCTGCCGCTTCACCCGCTGCGGTGCAAGCCCGTGGTCCGCGCCCTCGTCCATCGGGTTGAACGTCTTCGTCGAGAGAACGATCTCCTCGCGCACGTCAGGACCTTTCGCCCGGAGCCAGTCACCGATCCACGACTCGCTGCGGCCGCCGCCGTACGCGTCCGCGGTGTCGAACGTCGTGATGCCGGCCTCCCAGGCGGCGTCCATGATCGCGAATGCGTCCTCGCGGCTCTCGCCGCCGCCGAAGAAGGCGGGCGACGATCCGATGCCGCCGAAGTTGCCACAGCCGAGGATGACCCTCGAGATGCGGGTGCCGGTCCCGCCCAGGTAGGCTCGCTCCATGAGCGCGACGGTACTCGACGTGCAAGCGGCACGGAGCCGGTTCTCGTCCCTGCAGGGCGGTTTCGCGTTCCTGGACGCTCCCGGCGGATCGCAGGTGCCCGACGAGGTCGGAGAGGCGATGGCCCGCGCGCTGCGCGAGGCGAGCGCCAACATCGGCGCCCCCTACGAGACGGGCAAGCGCGTCGAGGCGATCCTCGCCAACGCGCGGACGGATGCCGGCCGCTTCCTCGGCTGCTCGTCCGACGACGTGATCTTCGGGACGAACATGACGACGCTCGACTTCATGCTCAGCCGCACGGCGTCGCGCGACTGGAAGGAAGGCGACCGCATTCTCGTGAGCCGGCTCGATCACGACGGCGGTGTCGCACCGTGGGTCGAGCTCGCCGCGGACCGGGGCTTTGAGGTCGAGTGGATCGACGTCACCGACGACCTTCGTCTCGACCTCGACGATCTCGAGCGGAAGCTCGACGAGCGCACGCGTGTCGTCGCGTGTGTCTACGCGTCGAACGCGGTCGGATCGATCACCGACGCACAACGTGTCGCCGAGCTCGCGCGCGAAGCGGGCGCCCTCTCGTGGATCGACGCCGTGCACTACACCGCGCACGAGCCGGTGGACGTCGAGGCGATCGGGTGCGACGTGTTCCTCTGTTCGCCGTACAAGTTCTGCGGCCCCCACCTCGGGCTCGCGTACGGAAAGCACGAGCTGCTCGAGTCGTGGCGGCCCTACAAAGCCCGGCCCGCAGGCTCGACGCCGGTCGGCCGGAAGTTCGAGACGGGCACGGCGCCGTACGAGCTGCTCGCCGGCTTCTCGGCGACGATCGCGTATCTCGACTCGCTCGGCGGCATGGACGTGCTGAAGCCCTACGAGCGGGAGCTCGGCCGGCGCTTCCTCGAGACGCTCCCGGAGAACGTCACGGTCTACGGCCTGCAGACGATGGAGGGCCGCGTGCCGACGTTCCTGATCAATGTCGACGGCGTCGAGGCCGCAACGGTCGCGACGACGATGGCGGAGCGCGGCTACGGCGTCTGGGCGCATGACAACTGGTACTCGCTCGGCCTGCGCGAGAAGCTCCCGTACCCCAAGGACGCGGTACGGGTCGGCTTCATCCACTACAACACCGTCGACGAAGTCGACGGCTTTACCGCAGAGCTCGCTTCGCTCGCCTAGCTTCACGGAGGAAACCATGTTTCCCCGTGGGCCCCCTTCTTCTCCGCGCTCACGGCAGACGTGGTCACTGCTGCGCGGAACAAGTTCCGCTCCGCGACGAAGATGCTCAGAGTGTGTCTCCTGCGAGGAGGCGGACGGCGGCGCGTACACCTCGAGGCGCCTAGTAACAGACTGTTACTAGGCAAGAAGACGGCTGCTCGAACACCTCGAAGCGCCTTGTAACAGACTGTTACTTGGCTAGGGGGTCTCGCCCGCGAGGATGCGCGCAAGTACCGGGGCGTCGATGTTGCCGCCGCTGACGATGCAGACGACCCGGCCCTCGCCGGCGTCGCCGCGGAGTGCTGCGGCCAGCGCGAGCGCACCGGCGCCCTCGGCGACGACTCTCGCCCGCGTGGCGAGGATGCGCACCGCGGCCGCGACCTCGTCGAGTGGTATCGCGACGGCCGAATCGACGAGCTCCCGCGCGTGATCCCACATCGTCGGCAGAAGCGCGCGCCCGCCCGCGCCGTCCACGAAGGAAACCTGGTAGTCGATCTCCGTTGGCTCCCCCGCCGCCAGCGACGCGGCGAGCGGTGCTGCCGTCGACGGCTCGGCTGTGACGACGCGCGTGCCGGGGCGGAGTGTCTTCACCGCGCTCGCGATCCCGGTCGTCAGCCCTCCGCCACCCCACGGCATGACGACCGCGTCGAACGCCGGCAGATCCTCGACGAGCTCGAGGCCGATCGTGCCGTTGCCGGCCATCACCGCGTCGTCCTCGACCGGGTGGACGAACAACCCGTCGATGCCCTCGTAGCGTCGTTCGACCATCGTCTGCCACCACGTCTCGTGCGGCACGGAGATGATCTCGCCGCCGAGACGCTCGATCGCGTCGAGCTTCGCACGCGGCGCCGTCTCGGGCGCGACGATCCGCGCGCGAACGCCCGCTTCGCGCGCGGCCCATGCGACGCCCTGGGCCATGTTGCCGGCGCTCGCCGTGACGACTCCGCCGGCGAG
>DATEXK010000537.1:0-12346 GCA_035257065.1 Gaiellaceae bacterium
CACTCGGCGGCGGCATCGCCGCGATCGTCGGCATGCTCGTCGGCTTCACGGCCGGCTATCGCAGCGGCATCGTCGACGAGGTCCTCAACATGATCACCAACGTCGTGCTCGTCATCCCGACGTTTGCGCTTCTGCTCGTGATCGCCGCGTATCTGAAGGTGCGCGGAATCATGACCGAGTCCATCTTCATCGGCCTGACGTCATGGCCGTGGGCGGCTCGCGCCCTCAGGGCGCAGACGTTCTCGCTCGTCTCGCGCGACTTCGTCGACATGGCACGACTGAGCGCACGAAGCAGCTGGAAGATCATCTTCAAGGAGATCGCGCCGAACATGAGCTCGTACCTCTTCATGATGTTCATCCTGCTCTTCGGCGGGTCGATCCTGATCGCGGCGACACTCGACTTCATCGGCCTCGGACCTTCGAACACCATCTCGCTGGGGATGATGATGCAGCTCTCGGTGCAAAACGCCGCGCTGCAGTTGCATCTCTGGTGGTGGTTCGTGCCACCGGGCCTCGCGATCATGGCGATTGTCGGCTCGCTCTACGTCATGAACGTAGGCCTCGACGAGGTCTTCAATCCCAAGCTTCGGGCGATGTAGGGGTGGCGCTTCACGTCGAAGACCTCCGCGTGTACTACCGGACGCTTGCAGGCGACGTGCAGGCGCTCGACGGCGTCTCGTTCGACGTCGCGGACGGCGAGATCATGGGCCTGGCCGGCGAGTCGGGCTGCGGCAAGTCGACGCTCGGCAAGAGCCTGATCCGCCTCGACGGACGAATGCGCTACGTCGGCGGCAGCGTCGAGCTCGACGGGAACGAGCTGCCGATTTGGGACGACGAGGAGATGAACAAGTACCGATTCCGCGAGGTCTCGCTCGTCCCGCAGTACGCGATGAGCGCGCTCAACCCGACGCGCAAGATCGGACGGATGATCGAGGAGCTGCTCCACTCTCGCGACGTGGACTTCGGGGAGACGAAGCCCGAGCTCGAGCGGCGCCTCGACCTGGTCGGTCTCTCGACGGATGTTCTGGACATGTTCCCGATCGAGTTGTCCGGCGGCATGAAGCAGCGCGTCACGATGGTCCTCTCGACGCTGCTCGATCCGTCCCTCCTGATCGCCGACGAGATCACCTCTGCGCTCGACGTCTCGACGCAGAAGGCGGTGGCCCAGACGCTCGTCGGGTTCCGCGACCGCGGCTTCGTGAAGAGCATGATCGTGATCACGCACGACCTCTCGATCCTGCACCAGATCGCCGACACGATCCTCGTCATGTACGCGGGCAAGCTGGCGGAGAAGGCGCCCGCGGAGCAGATCGTCTCGTCGCCGCGCCACCCGTACACACGGCTCCTCGTCTCGTCGCTGCCGGAAGTGGGCGTCCGCTTCGCGAACAACCGGCTCTCGGGCATCGCGGGCCGCCCGCCGTCCTTGCTCGGTCCGCCGACCGGCTGTCGCTTCCGCGACCGCTGCCCGCTCGCCACGGAGCGCTGCCTCGAGGAGCCGCCGTTCGTCGACGTCGGCGACGGCCACATGGCTGCCTGCTGGTACGCCGATACGGCGGAAGCGTCGGACGCCCCGCTCGAATCGGTCGGTGCGCACTGATGCTCCACGTCGATCGCATCTCGAAGACCTACCGCGTCGGTGCGTTCGGCAGCGGGAAGCTGCAGGCCGTGCGGGACGTGAGCTTCGACGTCAAGCCCGGCGAGGTGCTGTCGTTGATCGGTGAGAGCGGTAGCGGCAAGTCGACCATCGGGCGGATGATCCTGCGGCTGTTGCTCCCGACCACGGGGACGATCTCGTTCGACGACAAGGACGTCGCGTCGCTGCACCGGCGGGACCTCAAGGAGTACTACCGCCGGGTGCAGGGTGTCTTCCAGGACCCGTTCAGCTCGTACAACCCCATCTTCAAGATCGACCGCATCTTCTCGATGATCCACACCGAGTTCTTCCCCGACGTCGATCACGACACCTGGGATGCGAAGCTGACGAAGACGATCGAGTCCGTCTCGCTCAGCCCGGGGGAAGTTCTCGGCAAGTTTCCGCATCAGCTCAGCGGCGGCCAGCTTCAGCGTTTGCTCGTCGCGCGCGCGCTGCTACTCGACATCGAGTACCTCGTCGCGGACGAGATCATCAGCATGCTCGATGCGTCCACGCGCATCGACGTGCTCAACCTCCTCGGTGACCTGAAAGATCGCGGGCTGGGGATCGTGTTCATCACGCACGACCTGTCGCTCGGCAACTACATCAGCGACACGACGATCATCCTCCGCCAGGGCTGCATCGTCGAGATGGGGGCGACCGAAAAGGTCTTCGGCGACGCACGGCATCCCTATACGCAGAGCCTGCTCGACTCCGTGCCTCCGCTCCACGGGAAGTGGAGCGAGTACACGCCGGCGCCCACTGCGAACGGGCACGGCCCCGAAGGCGTGGATGCCCCCGAGCTCGTGTCGGTCGGCGACGACCACCTCGTCGCCGCGCACTGACCCGGGAGGGCTCCGATGGTGTGCAGGCAGCAACGGCAGGGCTACTCAACCGGTTCACCGACCGTCAGCTCCGGCGTTGTGAGGGTCGATTGAGCGGCCGCGATTTTCCGAGCGACTTCGTCTGGGGCGCGGCGACCTCGGCGTACCAGATCGAAGGCGCGGTCGATGTGGACGGCCGCGGCGAGAGCATCTGGGACACATTCTGCAAGCGGCCGGGCGCCGTGCTGAACGGCGACTCGGGCGCGGTGGCGTGCGACTTCTACCATCGCTATTCGCAGGACATCGAGCTCATGCGCACGCTCGGGATCGACGCATTTCGCTTCTCGATCGCCTGGCCTCGCGTGCTCCCCGAGGGGCGCGGACGCGTCAACCAGGTGGGGCTCGACTTCTACGACAGGTTCGTCGACGAATTGCTCGCGGCCGGGATCCGTCCGTTCGCCACGCTCTATCACTGGGATTTACCGCAGGCACTCGAGGATGCCGGCGGCTGGCCTATGCGCGCGACTGCGGAGGCGTTCGTCGAGTACGTCGAGCTTGTAGCCGCGCGGCTCGGCGACCGCGTCGACAACTGGACGACCCACAACGAGCCGTTCTGCACCTCCTGGCTGGGATACGGCGTCGGGATTCACGCGCCCGGCCGCAGCGACCGCGCCGATGCGGCCGCCGCGGCGCACCACGTGCTGCTCTCGCACGGGCTCGCCGTGCAGGCCTTGCGCCGTGACTGTCCGGATGCGGAGCTCGGGATCGTCCTCGACTCGTGGCCGATCCATCCGGCGTCGGACGATCCGCGCGATGTCGCCGCGGCGTCGGTGGCCGACGGTTTCCGCAACCGCATCTTCTTCGACCCGGTCCTGCGCGGCAGCTATCCCGAGGACGTGCTCGAGCGGCTCGGTCCGGCCGCCCCGCCCGTGCTGGACGGCGACCTCGCAATCATCTCCGCTCCGCTCGACTTCCTCGGAGTGAACAACTACTCGCGCTCGATCGTGCGCGCGGGCGAGGACGGAGAGCCGATCGAGTTGCCGGCGCCGGCAGGCCCGACGACGTCGATGGGCTGGGAGGTGTATCCCGACGCGATCTACGAGGTGCTCACGCGGCTGCACAGTGAGTACGACACCCCGCCCATCTACGTCACCGAGAACGGCGCCGCGTTCGCAGATATCCGGGCCGCCGACGGCAGCGTCGACGACCCCGACCGCATCGTCTACCTCACCGGCTACGTCGACGCGGTCGCGCGCGCGATGGCCGAGGGCGTGCCCGTCCGCGGGTACTTCGTCTGGTCGCTGCTCGACAACTTCGAGTGGTCGTACGGGTACACGCAGCGCTTCGGCCTCATCTACGTCGACTTCGAGACGCTCGAGCGCGTGCCGAAGTCGAGCTTCGAGTGGTACCGCGGCCTGGCCGCGAGCGGGCGCGCGCCCGAGCTGACGCCGGTCTAGAGCGGCACAAAAAAGCCCCCGCTGAGCAGGGGCTTTCTCGAGATAGCGCATACGGGATTCGAACCCGTGCTACCGCCGTGAGAGGGCGGCGTCCTAGGCCACTAGACGAATGCGCCCCGGAACGGTCGGAATTGTAGCGTCCGGGGGGAGCGACGGCTCACGCCTGGGTCGTCCGCCGGGCCAGTCGCACCGCCAGCCCGACCACGAGCACCGAGGCTGCGGCGCCGAGGACCGTCCACGCGAGCCCGCTTCCCGGCGCCAATGACGCTGCGACGACGAGCGCCGCGGCGGCTGTGCTCACGGCCACGAGGGCGCCGAGCGCGGTGGCGCGCGCGACCACGACCGCCCGCTCTGCGGCGATCGCGTGCTGCTCGTCGAGCGACCACGCCGCGAGCTCCGCACAGATGAGCAGGCCGGCGGCCACGAGCGGCGCACCACCGTCGATGCCGGACCCGTGCACGACGAGCGAGACGGTGTAGGCGATGCCGAGCACGATCAGCGCCCACGGGAGGAGCTCGTCCATGCGCCGGGCGAGCACGAACATGAGCAATACCGCGCCGACCGCGCCGATGCCGGCGATGAGCGACGCGAAGTCGGGCTCCTTCGACGCCGAGTACGTGAGCACGCCTGCATAGGCGAGCGCCGACCCGCTCGCGAGCGTTAGGCGCGCGCGGTTCGTGCGTAACGCTTGAATGCCGCCACCTCCTCCAACGGGACGTTGAGGGGGACGCCGTCAGTCCACTCGACCACGGGGACGCCCGCCTGCTCGTAGCGGGCGCGGAGCGAGTCGCGCGTCAGCTTCCACAGGCGATACGACAGATCCGACAGCTCGTCCCGGTCCGGCCGCACGAAGGGCACGGGGGAGACCTCGATCACGACGAGATCGAAGCCCCGCGCCCGCAGGTCGAGCAGCGCCGCGGTCGACCTCGGGTCGAGCAGCGGCGAGAGCGCCAGCACCAGCGCCTTCGGCGGCAGCGTTCGCGGCGGCAGCACGTCGACGCCTTTCGACGCGAAGCTCAGCACGATGTTCATCTGCAAGAGAGAGTCGACGATGCGGTAGAGCTGCTGCGTCCCCGACCCAGGCATCAGCCACGAGAGGTAGCCGCCGAAGCTCACGAGGCCGACGCGGTCCTTGCGCTGGAGATAGAGGTGTGCGAGCGACGTCGCAGCGCGGACGGTCATGTCGAAGGTTCCGCCGTGGTCATCCGACTCGACGTCGACGAACGTGTCGAGGAAGAGCACGACGTCCGTGTTCCGCTCGGGGTGTTGCTCGTTGACGAGGAGCCCGCCGCCGCGCCGAGCGCTCGCACGCCAGTTGATCTTCCGCACACGGTCGCCGGGCGTCCAGTCGCGGATGTTGGCGAACTCCACGCCCTCGCTCTTGGCGCGCGAGACCTGGTTGCCGACGTACGCCTGCGTCTCGTACGGCGCGAGCAGCGCGTGCAGCGTCTCGACACTCGGGTAGACCCGTAGCGGTTCCCGCTCGCCGAGCCGCGTCTCCCAGCAGCTGAACCCGAGCCGGTCGCGGGAACGGACGAGCAGCGGCCCGAGCACGAATGCACCGAAGCGCGCGCAACGCAGCGGCAGCTCCAGCGTGCGGGTCTCGGCCGGCGCGAGGCGGAAGGCGAGGGGATTCGGCTTCTCCGCGTGCAGCGCGCGCGGAAGCTGCAGGAGCACGTCGACGCGGTCGGTGCCGGATACCGACGAGAGCTCGATGGTCGCGGTGACCTCCTCGCCCTCGAGCGCGCGCTCACGGTCGAGAACGAGCGTTGCGCGCAGATCGGGCTCGCGCGCGAGTGCGGAGCCGGCGACGGCCGCGAGCGCGAACGGTGCTGCGAGCGCGATCAACTCAACACGACCGAGTACGAGCCCCGCGAGCAGCCCGATGGCCGCGAGGCCAACGTACGCGGCAAGCCGGGGCGAGACGATTCGCGTCATGTCTCGGCTTCGAAGACGTCCTCGGCCGGCGGCGTCGGCACGGTCTCGAGCGCCTCCGCTACGACGTCCTCGCCGCGCACGCGTTGCACCCAGAGCTCGGGCCGCAGCGTCAGACGGTGCGCGAGGGCCGGAATCGCGATCGCCTTCACGTCCTCCGGTACGACGAAGTCACGGCCGGCGACAGCCGCCTTCGCACGCGCAAGCTTCAGCAGCGCGAGGCTGCCGCGCGGGCTCGCGCCGACCGACAAACGCCGTGATGCGCGCGTGGCCGCGACGAGATCGACCATGTAACCCTCGATCGGCTTCGAGACGTGCACCTGTTCGAGCGCCCGCTGCATCTCGATCAGCGTCGTCGTGTCGACAATCGATGTGAGTGTGAGCTCGTCCTCGCCGCGATCGAGCCGACGTGTCAGCATCTCGATCTCGTGATCGCGGTTCGGGTAGCCGACGCCGATGCGCATGAGGAACCGGTCGAGCTGCGCCTCCGGTAGCGGGTACGTGCCTTCGTACTCGATCGGGTTCTGCGTCGCAAGCACGATGAACGGTCGCGGCAGCGGCCGGGTCTCGCCCTCGGTCGTCACCTGGCGCTCCTGCATCGCCTCGAGCAGCGCCGCCTGCGTCTTCGGTGGGGCTCGGTTGATCTCGTCGGCGAGGAGGAGGTTCGCGAAGATCGGCCCCGGCAGGAACGTGAACTCGCTCGTGCGCTGGTCGAAGATCGACGAGCCGGTCACATCGGACGGCATCAGGTCCGGTGTGAACTGGATGCGTGCGAACTCGAGCGACGTCGCCTGCGCGAACGAGCGCGCGATCATCGTCTTCGCGAGCCCGGGGTAGTCCTCGACCAGCACGTGCCCTTCGCAGAGGAGGGCGAGCAGGATCAGCTCGAGTGCGTCGCGCTTGCCGACGATTGCGCGTTCGACCTCGTCCAGGACGCGGCTCGCGCGATCCCGCAGGTCCGAGAGCTCCATCACAGCTTCTCCAGGGTGGAGACGACATCGCGCAGCCGGCGCATCGAGATGCCCGGGCCGTTTCGGTCGTCCGGTGCGGGACGGTCAGGGCGCAGGAGCTCCCACGCAGCGTCGCCGAGCAGCGCGCGGGCCGCCTCTGGTCGCCGGTCGAGCTCGATGTTGTGGCCGGCCGAGAGGCGTGCCGCTGCCGCCTCGCGGAGCAGCGGCAGCAGGCGCTGGTGCAGATGCCCCGCGCTCGACGTTCCGAGCGTGATCTCCCGCTCGGCGCGCACAAGCTCCGGCGGGCGCATCGGATCGACGGCGTGGACGCGGAGCGCCGCCTCGAAGGCCGACTGTTGTGGGATGTCGGAGGCGCTGCGTGCGATGCGCGTCAGCGCCGCGAGCGCGATCGCCGCGAGGACGAGGACGTAGACCGCGAGGATCTGTTCGACCGACACGGGACGGATGCCGAGCATGACGACGAGCAGCACTGTCGTCAGGGCGGTCGCCGTCGCGATGCGAGAGCGCTCGCTTCTCATGCGACCGCCGTCTCGACAGGGCGTCTCAGCTCGTCGCGCACGGCGACGAGCGCATCGATCGCTTCGTCTCTCATCTCCGGTCGGGGCTCATGTTGGCTGAACTTCGCCCATTCGAATAGGTCGGTGAGACGCCGTACGCTCTCCGCGCTCGTCTCGAGGTCGCCGAGAGCGCGCTCGACGTACTCGAACGGCGCCTCGGACGGCTGCCGTGGGATGCCGGCGCCGGCGAGCGCACGCTCCATCCGTGCGTAAGCGGCGATGATCGCGCGGCGGAGGTCGCGCTCGCGGCGGAGGTCGTCGAGCGATTCGTCGAGTGCGAGCGACACCGCCTCCTGAGAGCCCAATCGCCACGGCCGTCGTGTGCGCTTTGCGCCCCTCCCGGCGACCAGGAGCACCGCGCAGCCGGCGACGAGCACGAGCACCACCGTGATCTCGTCCCAGCGCACGTGCGCGTTACGGCTGCTGCCGGCTGCCTTGGACAGCCGCGTGCCATCGGCCGCCTGGCGCCCGGGATTGACGCGCAGGTCGAGGGCGCGCAGCCGCCGGCCGAGGTCGCCGTGCAGAAGGATCGACACTGCCACGGCCGTGAGGATCACGGAGACCAGCGTGCTCAGCAGCCGCCAGCGGCGCCGGTGCGGCCTGAACTCCCCCGGCCGCTGCAGCGCCAGGGCATACGCGACGATCAGGGTCGTCGCCACTGCGACGATCACGATTGTCGTGAAGACGTAGTCGAAGAAGCTCGCGCTCGGCCCGGCGCCCTGCGACTTCGAGAGCGGCCGGCCGCTGCTCGCAATCGCGGCGACCGCGAGCAGTGCGATCACGCCGAGGCCGAGCTGGAGCGGTCTGCGCCGGTACACGGCCTCAAGTCTGCCCGGATGCCGCGCCCGGCGCGTATTCGCCTTCGAACTACCCGCGATGCTCCGCTTCGAGCTCCTGCTCCACCGCGTCGAGAACCTCGTCGACCGTGCCCGGGCGCTCGTCCGTCTCGCCCCAGTTCCACGCCTCGAGGTAGGCGCCGCTCTCGAGCAGGCCCTGGGCCATCGCGCGGCGATCGATCTCCTGCTGGAACCACGCGTCGAGCTGGCGCGACACGGGAGTCCCGTCGTCGGCGAACGCCTTTACGAGCGACGGGACGTCCTGCCAGTAGAGGATCTGGAAGCGGGCCACTACGCGCGGTTCTGGACATGCTGGTAGCCGAACCGGCCCTTGACGCAGAGGTTGCCGCGCGTGACGTCGTGGTCGTCCGGCGAGCTCACCTTGACGATCTCGTCGCCCTGCACGTGCAGCGTCAGGTTGCAGCCGACGCCGCAGTACGGGCAGATCGTGTCGACCTGCGTCTGCTGCGTCTCGTCCCACGTCCCGTCGCGGCGCAGCTCGAACTCGCTCACGGGCATCAACGCGCCGGTGGGGCAGACCGCGATGCAGTTGCCGCAGTAGACGCACGCCGACTCCGGCAGCGTGACGTCGAGCTCGGTGGAGATGTGCGCTCCGAAGCCGCGTCCGGCGACGGCGATCGCGAACGTGTTCTGATGATCGTCGCCGCAGGCCTCGACGCACTTGTAACAGAGGATGCACTTGGCGTAGTCGCGTACGTAGAGCTCGTTGTCGACCTTCACCGCCTGCGCGACCGTCAGCGAGTCGGCGCCGAAGCGATCCGGCTGCGCCTCGTACTCCTCGATGTAGCGCAACGCGTCGGGAGCGGTGGAGAGGTCGACCGACGACCCGAGCAACTCGAGCACGAGACGGCGGCTCGTCTGCACGCGCGGCGAGTCGGTGTGCACGACCATGCCGGCCTCGACCTTGCGCGAGCAGGCGGGAACGAGCGTGCGCGCGCCTTCGACTTCGACGACGCAGACGCGGCACACGTTCACGGGCGTGAGCGTGTCGCCGTAGCAGAGGGTCGGCGTCTCGACGCCGAGGCGACGGCAGGCGTCGAGGATCGTCGAGCCTTCCGTGACCCGCACCTCCCGGCCGTCGACGGTGAGCTCGACGATGCGCTTCACGGCGTCCAGGCCGATGACGGTCATGGGACGAGCACTCCGAGATTCATCATCGCTGACTGGACGGCGCTCGCGGCGGTCTGACCGAGACCGCAGATCGACGCATCGCGCATCACCTCGGCAAGCTCGGAGAGCACGACGAGCTCGTTGCCGTTCGTCTTCTTGGAGGCGAGCCGGTGCAGCGCCTCCTCCTGGCGAACGGTGCCCACTCGGCAGGGGACGCATTGGCCGCACGACTCGTCGCGGAAGAACTCGGCGATTCGCAGGACGGCGCCGACGAGGTCGGCGCTCTCGTCGTACACGATCACGACGCCCGAGCCGAGGGACACGCCGGCGGCGCGCGTGTCCTCGAACGTGAGCGGCAGGTCGAGCTGGTCGGGCCGCAGGAACGAGCCGGCGGCGCCGCCGAGCAGCACGGTCTTCGGCGGGCGCGCCTCGGCGAGCTCGAGCAGTTCCCGCAGCGTCGTCCCGAACGGCACCTCGTACAGGCCGGGGCGACCGACGTGGCCCGAGAGGCAGAAGAGCCGCGTGCCGGTCGAGCCCTCGGTGCCGGTCTGCGCGTAGCCGATCCCGGTGTCGGCCAGGACCTCGAGCACGTTGAAGAACGTCTCGACGTTGTTCGCGACCGTCGGCTTGCCGAAGAGGCCGACCTCCACGGGGAACGGCGGCTTGTTGCGCGGCTCGCCTCGGAAGCCCTCGATCGACTGGAAAAGCGCAGTCTCCTCACCGCACACGTACGCGCCCGCGCCGATGCGCAACTCGATGTCGAACGCAAAGCCGGAGCCCATCACGTCGTCGCCGAGCAGGCCGTGCGCACGCGCCTGCGCGAACGCGTTCTCGAGTCGCGCGTGCGCGAGCGGATACTCGGCGCGCACATAGAGGAAGCCGTGCGCGCAGCCCGTCGTAAGAGCGGCGATCGTCATCGCTTCGACGAGCGCGAACGGATCCTGCTCCATCAAGACGCGATCCTTGAACGTTCCCGGCTCCGACTCGTCGCCGTTGCACACGAGGTAGTGAGGTTGCGCGACCTGGCCGGCAACCGCCTCCCACTTCACGCCGGTGGGGAACGCCGCCCCACCGCGGCCGAGCAGGCGCGACTCCGTCACCTCGCGCAGCACCTCCGTCGGGCCGAGCTCGAGCGCACGCCGCAGCGCCGAGTAGCCGCCCGCGGCACGGTACGCGTCGAGCGACTCCGGGTCGACACCGTCCGCGATGCGGCGCAATAGACGGAGGCCCGGCTGCCCCTGTTGCGGCAACGGCGGCCCGGTCGCCGGAATCTGGATCTCGCGCGGCTCCTCGCCCGCGATCGTGCGCAGCGCGGCCGGCGCGCGCTCGCACAGGCCGAGGCACGGGCTCGGGTGCGCGCCTTCGGGCAGCTCGTCGTAGCCGGCGAGCCTGCACGAAAGATCGGTGCAGACGTGCAGCACGTCCGCCGGACGCTCGTCGAGCGCGATCAGCGCGTAGAACGTCGCGACGCCGTACGCCTCGGCAGGCGGAATCTCGAGCCGGCGGCACACGTAGCCGAGCGCGCCCTCGGTCACCCAGCCCACACGGCGTTGCGCCGCGCGAAGGGCGGGGAGGAGCAGATGCCGTCTCGTGCGGTCGCTGCGAGCGACACGCCCGTCGTCGAGCGCCGCCGTGCCGACCACTGCGTCGATCGCCACCCGCTCGGCGTCCGTCGGCTCGGCCGCGAGCAGGCGCAGGTCGGGCAACTAAACCGCCTCCACGCGGATGGCCGTCGCTTTGAACTCGGCCGTGCCCGACTGCGGATCCTGCGCGTCGATCGTGAGCACGTTCGTCGCGACCTCGTCGGGGAAGTGCAGGTTCATGAACGCGAGACCGGGACGCAGCGTGTCGTCATACGCCGCGGGCGCCTCGATCGAGCCGCGGCGCGACACGACGCGCACGCGTCCGCCGTCGGCGATGCCGTAGCGCGCCCCGTCCTCCGGCGCAAGGCGGATCGCAGTGCCGCCCCGGTGCAGGGGAGAGCTGAAGCCTCCGGTCTGCACGCCGGTGTTGAACGACTCGAGCCGCCGTCCCGTCGTGAGCCGGATCGGGAAGTCGTCGTCGAGCACGTCGACCGGCGGGTCGTGCAGAACCGCGTTGAACGGCGCCCGCACCTCGACCACGTCCTCCCACAGGCGCGCGTGCAGGAACTGCTCGCCGGGATGCGTCTCGTCCCAGCATGGCCACGGGATGCCGCCCAGCTCCTCAAGCCGGTCGTACGACATGCCGGCGTGCATCGGCGAGAGGCTTCGAAGCTCGGTCCAGACGTCCTCCGCACGCGGAGAGCCGAGGTCGACGCCGAGCCGCTTGCCGAGCTCGTAGACGATCTCGACGTCGTCACGCGCTTCGCCGGGCGGGTCGAGCGCCTTGCGCACGCGCTGCACCCGCCGCTCGGAGCTCGTGACAGTGCCCTCCGCCTCGGCCCAGCTGGCCGACGCAGGTAGTACGACGTCCGCGAGCTGCGCGGTCTTCGTCAGGAAGATGTCCTGCACGACGAGATGGTCGAGCCCCTCGAGCAGCTCGATCGCGTGCTTCTGGTCGGCTTCCGACTGCGCGGGGTTCTCGCCGATCACGTACAGCGCGCGCAGCTCGCCGCTCTCCATCGCGTGGAACATCTGCGAGAGGTGCTTGCCGTTGCGCGGCGGGATCTTCACGTCCCACGCCGCCTCGAAGCGGGCGCGCGCCGCGTCGTCCTCGACGTCCTGGAAGCCCGGCAGCTTGTTCGGCAGTGCGCCCATGTCGCCGCCGCCCTGCACGTTGTTCTGGCCGCGCAGCGGCGAGAGGCCCGAGCCGTAGCGGCCGACGTGGCCGGTGAGCAGCGCGAGATCGATGAGCGCGAAGACGTTGTCGACGGCGTTGTGATGCTCGGTGATCCCGAGCGTCCAGCAGAGCTGCGCGCGCTCGACGCTCGCGTACGTGTGCGCGAGCTCGCGAATCGCGTCGGCAGGAACGCCGGTGACGCGCTCTGCCTCTTCGAGCGTCCACGGCTCGACGGACGCGCG
>DATEXK010000538.1:0-14575 GCA_035257065.1 Gaiellaceae bacterium
TACCGCGACTGCGACGACGATCGTTCGTGCCCGCATCGCTACTCCTCGGTCGGCTGCCGGCCCATCAGCCTCGACACAAGCTCGCCGAGACTCTGCCCCGAGAGTACCGCGCAGACCCCTTCCGTGATCGGCAATTCCACGTTCACGCGGTGCGCGAGCTCGAGCAGCACGGGCGCGGTGACGAGCCCCTCGACGGTCTGCCCGATCTCGGCCGCCGCCTCGTCCGGGGTACGGCCCTGGGCGATCAGCTCTCCTGCGCGCCGGTTCCGGCCGTGGCGGCTCCAGCACGTGACGATCAGGTCGCCCATGCCCGCGAGCCCGGCGAAGGTCTCGGGGCGTGCACCGAAGGCCTCCCCGAGGCGTGCCATCTCGGCGAGGCCGCGCGTGATCAGCGCGGCTTTGGAGTTGTCGCCGAGGTCGAGCCCGTCGACGCCGCCTGCTGCGAGCGCGATCACGTTCTTTGCGGCCGCGCAGAGCTCGACGCCGACGACGTCGGGATTCACGTACGCGCGGAAGACGTTCGAGTTGATCGCGTGCTGCAACTGGCCCGCGAGGAAGCCGTCTTCGCTTGCGATCACCGCGGCGGTGGGCAGGCCGGCGGCGATCTCCGTGGCGAGGTTCGGGCCGGAGAGGACTGCGACGCCGCGGCCGCGCACGGTGGTCGAGAGCCGCTCGCCGGTCGCAGGGTCGAGGCCCTTCGTGAGGCTCAGCACCGGCGCGTCTCCGGGGAGCCCGGCCGCGACCTCGGCAAACGAATTGCTCGGCACCGCGACGACGATCGCGTCGACGTCGCCCGGGGCGTCGTCGACGGTGACCACCGCCCGGACGCCGCGCAGGTCGACGCGCTCGAGAAAGCGCGGATTGTGTCCCGTCTCGGCGATCGCACGCGCCTGCTCCGCGGTGTGGCAGGCGAGGACGACGTCGTGCCCGCGGTCGAGCAGCACCCGCGTGAACGCGGTGCCCCACGAGCCGGCGCCGACGACGAGGAACCTCACGTGCGGCGGGCGAAGTCGATCGAGACGGGGACGCCGTCGAGACCGAAGCGCTCGCGGATCTCGTTCTCGACCCAGTAGCCGTAGTCCCGGGTCACGAGCGTCGGGTCGTTGACGAAGATCCTGATGCGCGGCGGGCGCGTTTGCGTCTGCGTGCCGTAGAGCAGGTTGAGGCGCTTGCCCCTGCGCGCAGGCGGCTGGCGGCGATTTCGTAGCTCCTGGAGAAAGTCGTTGAGCTCGGGCGTCGGGATGCGCGCGATGTGGCGGTCGAAGAGGTCGACGACGGTGTCGAGCAGCCGGTCGAGGCCGCGGCCCGTGTGCGCGGAGATCGCAAGGAACGGCGGGCGCTGGCGAAGACGCCGGCGCAGCATTCCGCGCACGTCTTCGATGCGCACGGTCGTGACGTCCCATTTCGAGAGCACGATCAGCGTCGAGTTGTCGGCCTTGCGCGCGACGTCCGCCACGGCGAGATCTTGATCGACGACGCCCTCGGACGCATCGATGAGCACGAGCGCGACGTCTGCGCGCTCGGCGGACTCGAGTGCGCGCAGCTCGGAGTAGTACTCGATCCCCTGGCGGTGACGACGCTTGCGGCGAAGACCTGCCGTGTCGATGAGCACGAACGTGCGGCCGCCGCGCTCCATGACGGTGTCGATCGAGTCGCGCGTGGTGCCCGGGATCTCGGAGACGATCACGCGCTCGCGGCCGACCAGCTTGTTGAGGAGCGTCGACTTGCCGACGTTCGGACGGCCGAGAATCGCGACGCGGATCGCCTCGTCCGGGATCTCCTCGCGCCCCTGTGCGCCGTGCGCCTCGAGATAGCCGAGGATCTCGTCGAGCAGGTCGCCGGCGCCGTGGCCGTGCAGGCCGGAGATCGGGATGGGATCGCCGAGCCCGAGGCGGTGCAACTCGAGCGCGAGCGGCTCCATGCGGGGGTCGTCGATCTTGTTCGCGATCACGAGCACCGGCTTGTGCGCCTCGCGGAGGATCTGCGCGACCTCCTCGTCACCGGGCGTGATCCCGATCTGGGCGTCGACGACGAAGAGGACGAGGTCGGCCTCGGCGACCGCCTCTCGCGCCTGGACGGCGATCGAGCGCGTGATCGGCGTCTCGTCGGCGATGTCGACGCCGCCGGTGTCGATCAGGAGGAAGCGCTTGCCGGTCCACTCGACGACGAGCTCCTTGCGGTCGCGCGTGACGCCGGACGTCTCGTGGACGACCGCCTGGCGGGTGCCGCTCAGCCGGTTGACGAGGGTCGACTTGCCGACGTTCGGGAAGCCGACGATCGCGACGGTGCCGAGCAGCGGCGGCGCCGGGGGCGGCTCGGCGGCGAGGTCGTCGTCGTCAGGCTCCTCGTCGGAGGGGTCCTCCAGGAGGTCGTGATCTGTCTCGTCGTCGGCCATGGCGCGATAAGCCTACGGCCCAACGCCGCCGCGTCCGCGCCGCGGCGAGCAGGCAGAACCCGGGGTCAGACCCGGGTCAGACCCGGGGGTTCGGAGCGTCCCTGTTCAAGCCGGTCCCTGGTGTCGCGCGCGGAACCCGGGGTCAGACCCCGTAACGCGAGCGTCACGGAAGCGTCACGGCCGCGCGGAGATGCTCCGGCGCCCGCGGCGGGAGGGCGTGCCTCGGCCGGCCCGCGGCGTGCAGGTCGCGCAACCACTCCCAGAGCCGCCGCAGCTCCGCCCCGATCTCGGCGGACGCCTCGCGATACCCCTTCGCGTTCCGCGTGAGACCGGTGAAGCGCAGCGGCTCGCCGTAGGCGATCGAGACCGGCTTGAAGTTCCCGGGCCGCCACTCGTGCGAGCCGTAGATCGCGGCGCAGACGACGGGCGCGTCCTCCTGGAGCGCCGCCATCGCCGCGCCCGGTTGTACCGGCCCGAGCACGCCCGAACGCTGCCGCGTGCCCTCGGCGAAGATCCCGAGCGCATTCCCCGCGCGGACGACGTCGCGCATCCGCCGGACGGCCTCGCGGTCGGACTCACCGCGGCGGACGCCGAACGACCCGAACAGCCGTAGGTACGCGCCGACAACGGGCACTGCGTGCGCCTCTGCCTTCGCAAGGAAGTAGACCGGACGCGGCGACGACCAGCCGAACGCCGGGATGTCGATCCACGAGAAATGGTTGTACGCGATGACGAGCCCGCCCGTCCGCGGTATCCGTTCTCGGCCGTAGATGCGCAGCCGTGTCATGAGGGCCGTCGGCCCGCCCATGATCGGCTTGCCGATCGCCCAGGCGGTGTCGACGCGGCTCACGCGGCGGTGCGCTCGCGCACGAGCGCTTCGATCCGCTCGACGACGTCCTCCACGTTCAGACCCGTCGTGTCGATCTCGCGCGCGTCTTCGGCCGGCTTCATCCGCTCCGCGTCCTTCTCGTCGCGGAGGCGGAGGTCGGTGGCGAGCGCGTCTGCCCCGATGCCGGGGCGGTCCGCCATACGCCGCCGCGCACGCTCGTCGCGGTCCGCCACGAGATACACCTTCACCTCGGCGTTCGGCGCCACGACGGTGCCGATGTCACGGCCCTCGATCACGACGTCGCCGTCGCGGCCCAGCTCGCGCTGCCGTTCACGCATCACCTCACGCACCGCCGAGTGACGGGCGACGACGGGAACCATCCGATCGATCCGCTGGTCGCGAATCGACGACGTGACGTCCTTGCCGCCGATCCAGACGCGGCCTTCGACGTCGAACGTCACCGGCTCCGCGCGTGCGAGCTCGGCGAGTACGTCACCCACGCTCAGGTCGAGGCCGCGGTACATCGCGAGCCACGTGAGCGCCCGGTACATCGCGCCGGTGTCGAGGTAGCGAAAGCTGAGCCGCTCGGCCAGCGCGCGCGCAACAGTGCTCTTGCCGGCCCCCGCAGGGCCGTCGATCGCGACGATCATCGTTTCACCACCGAGTCGAGCAGGTCGAAGAAGCCGGGGAAGCTTACTGCGACCGTGTCGGCCCCCTCGATCTCGACGCCGTTCTTCGATGCGAGGCCCGCAATCGCGCCGAGCATCGCGATCCGATGGTCGCCACGGGCGTCGACGCGGCCGCCCTTGAGCCGCCTCGGCACGCCGACGATCCGCCAGCCGTCCTCGGTCGAGTGGATCCGGGCGCCGCACGCCTGCAGCCCGTCGGTGACCGCCTCGATGCGGTCGCTCTCCTTGACGCGCAGCTCGGCGGCGCCGCGGACGACGGTCTCACCGCGAGCGTGCGAGCCGAGCAGCGCAACGAGGGGAAGCTCGTCGACGAGCAACGCGACTTCGCCCGGCGTGATCTCCGTGGCGACCAGCTCGGCGTGCTGCACCTGCACGTCGCCCACCGGCTCGCGGCCGGCGCGGCGCCGATTGAAGATCGAGACGCGGGCGCCCATTCGCTCGAGCACGTCGAGCAGCCCGATCCGCCGCGGGTTGAGCCCGAGCTCGTGCACCGTGATATCGCTGCCCGGGACGAGCGCGACCGCGACGAAGAGCGGCGCCGCCGACGAGAAGTCTCCCGGCACGATGATCTCCCCGAGCCGAAGGGAGCCGGCGGGGTCGATCGTCACGGATCCCGGCTTCCTGCGCACGCGAACGCCGCCCGCCTCGAGCATCAGCTCCGTATGGTCTCGCGTCGGCTTGGGCTCGATGACCGTCGTCGCCGTGTTGGCGTTCAGACCGGCGAGCAGCACAGCCGACTTCACCTGCGCACTCGCCACGCGGAGCTCGAACTCGATCCCCTGCAGCGCGTCGCTGCCCACGATCGTGAGCGGCGCGTGCCCGTCCTCCGTCGTCACGTCTGCGGCCATCCGGCGCAACGGCTCCGCGATCCGCTCCATCGGGCGTGTTCGAAGCGAGGCATCACCCGTCAGCACGTAGCGACCCTTCTGGCCCGCGAGCACACCCGCGAGCAGGCGCATCAGCGTGCCCGCGTTGGCGCAATCGACGGGGGTGTCCGGTGCACGCAGGCCGCGGAGGCCGACACCGTGCACGAGCAGCTCATCCTCGCCGAGCTCCTCGACCTCGACGCCGAGCGCACGCATCGCGTGCACCGTGGCCATCGTGTCCTCCGAGCGACCGAAGCCCGTGACGTGGGTCTCGCCTTCGCCGATGCCGCCGAACATGACGGAGCGGTGCGAGATCGACTTGTCCCCGGGCACGGCGACATGACCGACGACCGCGACGGCGGGATCGACCTTCATCGAGCTCTCAGCCGATCGTGCGTCCCATAAGGGACACGAGCGCGCGGATCTCCGCGGCGAACTCGGGAAAATCGGCGGTCGGAATCTGCTGCGCGGCGTCGCACAGCGCTTCCTCGGGATGCGGATGCACCTCGACGATGATGCCGTCGGCGCCTGCGGCAACGGCGGCGCGCGCCAGCGGCAGCACGAGCTCGCGGCGACCGGCCGGGTGCGACGGGTCGACGATCACCGGTAGGTGCGTCTCCATTTTGAGGACGGGAATCGCGCCGATGTCGAGCGTGAAGCGCGTCGAGGTCTCGAAGGTCTTGATCCCGCGCTCGCAGAGGATCACCTGCGAGTTGCCCTCCTTCACGATGTACTCCGCGGCCATCAGCAGGTCCTCGACGGTCGACGAGAGCCCTCGCTTGAGCAACACCGGCTTCGGGGCGCGGCCGACCTCGGAGAGGAGCGAGAAGTTCGACATGTTGCGGGCGCCGATCTGGATCACGTCGGCGACGTCGAGGACAGCCTCGACATGGCGCGGATCCATCAGCTCGGTCACGAGCGGCAGCCCGGTCAGCTCGCGCGCCTCCTTGAGGTACTCGAGCGCAACGTCGCCGAGCCCCTGGAAGGCGTACGGCGAGGTGCGCGGCTTGAAGGCGCCGCCGCGCAGCATCGTCACGCCCTCTGCCGCGACGCAGCGCGCAGTCTCGAGCGTCTGCTCGCGCGTCTCGACGGTGCAGGGGCCGGCGATGAAGCCGAAGTAGCCGTCGCCGATGCGGCGTCCGCGAACCTCGATCACGGTCGGGTCGGGCGAGAGCTCGCGGGAGACCAGCTTGTACGGTTTGAGGATCGGGAGCACCTGCTCCACCCCGGCGAAGCCTTCGAGCGGCAGCGTCGCGAGCAGCTCCCGCTCGCCGATCGCGCCGATCACGGTGGCCTCGCGGCCCGGCGTCACGAGCGCGGCGCAGCCTGCCTCTTCGAGGCGCGCGACGACGTCGTCGATCTGGTCGGGCGTCGCATGCCCGCTCATCACGATCAGGAGCTCGGGTGCACCGGTGACAGCCATCCCGCTGAGTGTAGATGCGCGGCCTCGGTCGCCTCCGAATTAGCATGCGCTGACAATGGCCGACGACAGGAAACCCAAGGTCTTCTCCGGCATCCAGCCGACGGGCCAGAAAACGCTCGGCAACTACAGCGGCGGCTTCCGCCAGTACGCCCAGACGCAGGAGCGCGGCGACGCGTTCTTCTGCATCGTCGACCTCCACTCGATCAGCGTCGAATACGACCCCGCGGAGCTGCGAACCTCGACCCTCGACCTCGCCGCGCTGCTCTTCGCGACCGGCCTCGACGCGGAGCGCTCCACCGTCTTCTGCCAGAGCCACGTCACCGCCCACGCCGAGGCGGCGTGGCTGCTCTCGTCGGTGGCGAGCTTCGGACAGCTCGGCCGGATGACGCAATTCAAGGACAAGTCGGAGCGCAACGACTTCATCTCCGCGGCGCTCTTCACCTATCCGGTGCTGATGGCCGGCGACATCCTGCTCTACCAGACCGATCTCGTGCCGATCGGCGACGACCAGCGCCAGCACCTCGAGCTCGCGCGCGACGTCGCGGAGCGGTTCAACTACCGCTTCGGCGAGACGTTCCGCGTGCCGGAGGGCGTGTACCCCGAGCTGGGCGGCCGGATCATGGACCTCCAGGAGCCGGCGAACAAGATGTCGACGAGCGCGGGCACGCCGCAGGGCACGGTGTTGATGATCGACCCGCCCGAGGTGATCCGGAAGAAGTTCAAGAGCGCGGTCACCGACTCGGGACGCGAGATCCGCCACGACCCCGAGAAGCCGGGTGTCGCGAACCTGATCGAGATCATGGCCGTCGTCACGGGCGACTCCATCGCCGCGATCGAGCAGCGGTTCGACGGCGAGGGCTACGGCACGTTCAAGGAGGCCGTCGGCGAGGCGGTCGTCGAGCTGCTGACGCCGATCCGCGAGAGTTACGAGGCGTTGCGCGCCGACGAGCGCGAGCTGCAGCGCCTGCTTGCCATGGGAGCCGAGAAAGCGCGACGTGCGTCGGAGCCGACGCTCGAGGCGATGTACGACCGGATGGGTTTCGCGCGGTCGGAAGCCGGCAAGTTCTTCGGCGCCGCACGCCCACGCGGCCTGTAATCATCTCGTAACCGTCTCGTCACCGACTCGTCCCCCATCCGGGGACGGTGACCGGCGAGTGTCCCCTGCGGCGTACCGACAACCACCAAGGGGAGGTACCACATGGTCAGGCGAGCAGTACTCGCAGTGTTGTTGGCCGCGGTTGCAACATTCGTCGCCGTGCAGGCAGCCGGCGCGTCTCGGCACGACAGCCCGTCCGCGTCGTCGCAGAGCTGCAACCTCGGCACACGAGGCACAGGCGACATCAAGCACGTCATCTACCTGCAGTTCGACAACACGCATTTCAATCGCGACGCGACAAACGTTCCGTCGGATCTCGAGCAGATGCCGCATCTCCTGAACTTCCTCAAGGGGAACGGCACGCTGTTCACGAACGACCACACGATCCTCATCTCGCACACCGCGGGCGGCATCCTCAGCTCGCTCACGGGCCTCTACCCGGATCGCCAGGGCCAGACGGTCTCGAACAGCTACGACTTCTATCCCGCGAGCAAGATCCCGTCGTTCACGAGCTCGTTCAAGTACTGGACGGCTCCGGTCGACCCGACGAACGACCCGCAGCCGAACATGATCACGGACACGGGCAAGACGACTCCCGCGCCGTGGGTTCCGTTCACGCGGGCCGGCTGTGACGTCGGCGGCGTCGGCACGGCGAACATCGAGCTCGAGAACGCATCGACGTCGGCCACGGGCGACATCACGAAGGTGTTCGGCACCGGATCGCCCGAATGGACCGAGGCCGCCGCGAACTCGCAGCAGGGCCAGACCGACTTCGTCGGCATCGCGATCCACTGCTCGCAGTCGCCGCGGAGCCTGTGCCGGAGCGGCTCGGGCGCGAAGCCTGACCTCCTTCCGGACGAGCCCGGCGGCTACACCGGCTTCAACGCGCTGTACGGGACGAAGTACGTCGATCCCGCGATCGCGCACAGTCCGTGCGTCAACGACAC
The DNA here is from genome assembly GCA_035257065.1 of Gaiellaceae bacterium. Lineage (GTDB taxonomy): Bacteria > Actinomycetota > Thermoleophilia > Gaiellales > Gaiellaceae > Palsa-739. The sequence goes on from DATEXK010000538.1 coordinate 8,246, forward strand.
GTCGGGTCAGCCGATCACGGATCCCGTCGGGTTCTGCGGCTTCCCCGGCTTCGACGGGATGCTGGCGAAGAACACGCTCGGCTACGTCGCCGCGATGCAGGAGGCGGGCGTGCCCGTGACGTACGGCTACATCTCGGACGCGCACGATCTCCACGTTCCGGTGCTCTCGAGCGATTCGTACTCGAGCTCGGCGACCGGACCGGGCGAGCTCGCGCACGCGCAGCAGCTGAAGGCGTACGACGACGCGTTCGAGTCGTTCTTCGAGGATCTCGACCGCCATGGGATCAACCGTGGGAACACGCTCTTCGTCATCACGGTCGACGAGGGCGACCACTTCGCCGGTGGCGTCGGCAATCCGGCGGCAGGCGGTAACTGGCTCATCTACGACCACCGGACGTGCACGACTCTCAGTGCATGCCCGACGAACCAGCTCGGCGAGGTCAACGCAAACATGAAGGGAATCCTGCCCGCGGGCGAGCCCGGGTACGACATCCACTTCGACGACGCGCCGACCTTCTACGTGAACGGCCAGCCGGACCGCACCGATCCCACCGTCCGCAAGCTCGAGCGTGACGTCGGCAGCCTCACATCGCTCGATCCGTATGCCCGCGACAGCTCGGGAACGGTGCAGACCGTGCCGCTCACGGACAGCCTCGTGGACACAGTCGGGGAGAAGGCGCTGCATATGGTGAACGCGGATCCGACCCGGACGCCGACGTTCACGATGTTCGGCAATCCCGACTTCTTCTTCCAGACGTCGAACCCGTGCAGCGGAGTCGCGGTGTGCGTGAACCCGAGCTTCGCGTGGAACCACGGCGACATCCAGCAGGAGATCGGGAACACGTGGGTCGGCCTGGTCGGGCCCGGCATCCAGCGGAACGGCGTCGACTCGACGACGTGGACCGATCACACGAACCTCAGGCCGACGATCCTGTCGCTCACGGGCCTGAAGGACGACTACGTCGACGACGGCCACGTGCTGCTGCAGGCGCTCTCGCGGCAGGCTGTGCCGTTCACGCTCAGCGGGTCGAGCATCCCGCAGCTCGCCGACGCGTACGAGCAGGTGAACGCGCCTTTCGGAGCGTTCTCGGCGGCGGTGCTGAAAGCGTCGACGAAGGCGCTGAAGGGCGACGACGCGACCTACACGTCGATCGAGGACTCGCTGACGAACCTGACGACGCAGCGGGGCACCCTTGCGTCGAGCATCCGCTCGGCGTTCGACGCGGCGACGTTCAGCAACGCGCCGATCAGCGCAAGCCAGGCGCAGAACTGGATCGCCCAGGCGAGCTCGCTGATCTCGCAGGCTCAGGCTCTTTCCTGAGCCGATCGACCTCGAGGGCTCGGGCCCGGCCACGCGCCGGGCTCGAGCCCCCACTACTCGGACCCCTTACGAGCGCAGGCGCGCGATCTCGCCGGGCGTAAGCGGGCGCCACTTCCCGGGCGCGAGCCCCTTGACCGTGAGCCCCGCATAGACGCTGCGATGCAGGCTGCGGACCGGGTGACCGACGGCGTCGAACATCCGCTTGACCTGGCGATTGCGCCCTTCGTGAATCGTCAGCTCGATCCGGTGATCGCCGACGCGGCGCACCTTCGCGGGCGCGGTCATGCCGTCGTCGAGCTCCACTCCCTCGCGCAGCGCACGCAGCACGTCCTCGCCCGGACGCCCGCCGACCTCGGCCTCGTAGACCTTCTCGATCTCGTAGCGCGGGTGGGCGAGCCGGTGCGCGAGCGGGCCGTCGTTCGTGAGCAGGAGCGCGCCGGTCGTGTCGGCGTCGAGCCGCCCCACCGGCACAACACGCGGGCTCGCCGGCACGAGCTCGACAACCGTGGGACGGCCCTGTGGATCGCGTGCGGTCGTCACGACGCCGGCCGGCTTGTGCAGCAAGAGGTACGTGAGGCGTTGCAGCGACACGGGCGTACCGTCGACCTCGACGCGGTCGTGCGACTCGACAAACGTGTTGAGCTGACCCGGCTCTCCGTTGACGAACACGCGGCCTGCCTTGATCAGATCGTCGGCGCCGCGACGCGACGCGATGCCGGCCCGGGCGAGATAGGCGTTGAGTCGCACGACTGACAAGATAGGGCCGATGCCGCACGAGGTCGCGTTCGAGATCACGACGAAGCTCCAGGCGCGCGGAGGCGAGTCGACGGAGACCCTCCGCGCGTTCACGCGCGAGGAGGCCGAGCAGATCATCCGCCGGCTCTGATGACGACCGCCCTCGCTGTCGCGGCGATCGCCTTTGCGGCGGTGTGCGTCGGCTGCCTCGTCGTTCTCCACGTGTCGCCGACGGGGTACAGCCCCGTGCGAAACGCGGTCAGCGAGTACGGCGTCGGCGCGTACGCGGGCTGGTATCGCGCGCAGGCGGCGTTCGCGGGACTCGCCGCCGTCTGTCTTGCGGCAGCCCTCGCGCATGACCTCGACCCCGTGCCGCGGCGCGTCGTCGGGCTGCTCGTCGTGTTCTCCCTGGCGCGGGTCGCGATCGGGTTCTTCCCCACCGACCTCGTCGGCTCGGCTGCGCTCACGCGCACCGGCGCCGTCCACATGGTGCTCGCGGTGGCGGCGTTTGCGTCGATCGCGTGGGCCGCATCTGCCCTCAGAGCGAGCGAGCACGGGACACCGTGGCTCGGCTACGCGATGATCGTCACGGCCGTCGGCACATCTGCCGCCGTGCGAGGCGCGGCGCTGCGGCCGATCCTCGGTCTGATCGAGCGTGGCTTCTACGCTGCGTTCCTCGCATGGATCTTCCTCGTCTCCTTGCGCCTCGCCGGCGCGTAGCGATTGCCTCCGACGCCGCAGCGATCGTGGTGTTCGCGATCGTCGGGCTCATCTCGCACGGGGCCTCGGCCACGCACTTCGTCCGCGACGCGTTGCCGCTGCTCGGCGGCTGGTTCGTCGCGGCGCTCGCGACGCGACTCTACGAACGGCCGTCGGTCACGCGGCTGCTCGGCACCTGGGCCGTCGGGATCACGGCGGGCGTGCTCGTGCGCGCGTTGATCCTGGGCCGCCACCTCGGCAGCCACGAGGCCGCGTTCCTCGCGGTCTCGCTCGTCTTCACGCTGCTCTTCGTCGTCGCGCTCCGAGTCGCGACGGCGGCCCTGACGCAGCGCAGGTAGAGAGCCTCGTCTAGACGAGACGCGACCTTCTTCTTAACGGTGACTGTCACCGTTAAGAGAGCCGTACGGAAAACGCGCAACTTCCTCCTGCCTCACCGGCCGCCGGAGACATGCGCCGCTTCTTAACAGTGACTGTCACCGTTAAGAGAGCCGCACGGGAAGCGCGAGACTTCCTTGCGATACTCCTACGCGAACCTAGGCGGAGCGCTGCTCGGCGACCGCGTGCAGGCGCTCGCGGATCTGCTCCGTGTCCGCGCCGACGTCGTCGAGGCGGGGCAGCTGCGAGAGGCTCTCGAGACCGAACACGCGCTCGAAGAGCGGCGTCGTCCGGTAGCGGATCGCGCCCGCCACGTCGTCGCGGCCGGCTTCCGTGATCAGGCCGCGCTCGACGAGGTTCGCCACCGCGGAGTCCGCGGAGACGCCGCGGATGCGCGCGATGTCCGGCCGTGAGCACGGCCCGAGGTAGGCGACGATCGCCAAGGTCTCGAGCGAGGCCTGCGAGAGGTTCCGCTGCGCCGGCTTCTCGAACAGGCGCGCGCACGCCTCCGCCGCGTCACGCGAGGCGCGGAACGCCCAGCCACCCGCGACGTGCTCCAGCACGATCCCGCTGCGTCCCTCCTGATAGCGCTCGCCGACGAGGCCGAGCGCGGTCTCGACGCGCTCCGGATGGTCGTCGGCGGCGTCCGCGAGATCCTGGACGGAGAGCGGGGCCGACGCGATCACGAGCAGCGCCTCGATCGTGCGGGCGAGCTGGTCGAGCGGGTTGCCTGCGATCAGGCGGAGCGGGCGGTCCATGAAGCGGTCCTTTCAGCTCGAGCGGCGATTTCCTCCCCGGCCCGCGCCACCCGGATGGGCGCAAAGGGGGCAGCTTGGTCGATCACGATCTCGCCGGAGCGGCGAAGGTCGAGCAGCGCAAGGAACGCGACGGCCTGCTCGACGCGCGAGAGCCCGACCACCTCGGCCTCGAAGTCGAACCGCGACCGGCGGCGGAGCACCGCGCGGAACCGGTCGAGAAACTGGGAGACCGGTGGGAACCGCAGCGCCATGTGCGCGAGCGAGACCTGCGGCGGCTCCACCGCGAGCAGCCGGATCACCTGCGCAAGCTTCTCGGGCTGCTGCGGCGCGAGCGGCGTCTCGAGCTTCGGCGCGAGCGGCGCCGGGCCGAGCCGGAAGTAGCGCTCGCCCTCGGTCTCGAGCCGCTCCCGCAGCCAGCCCGCCGCCTCCTTCATGCGCCGGTACTCGGCGAGTCGCCGCGCGAGCTCCTCGGCGGCAGCCTCGGGCTCGAGCTCGGCAAGCTCGGCCGCCTCCTCCGGGAAGAGACCGCGCGCCTTCAGCTCGAGCAGCGCCGCGATCAGCACGAGGAACTCGCCGCATGCCTCGAGGTCGAGCTCCTCCCGCTCCGAGAGCCGTTCGAGAAACGCGAGCACGATTCCGGCCACGTCGATCTCCCGCAGCTCGAGCTCGTCCTTGAGGACGAGCGTCAGCAGCAGGTCGAAGGGACCTTCGAACGCGTCGAGGTCGAGCTCCAGCTCACGGACGATCACGGCACTGACCGTAGCCGTCCTACCGGACGCGGCCCTTCGGCACGGCCATCTTCGGCCCCGGCTTCTTCGTGGGAGCGGCCTTCCCGGGAAGGCGAGAAAGGATGCGGCGCTTCCGCGGCTTCTTCGGGGCCTCCGGATCGCGGACGAACTGCCACCAGACGAAGAACCCGGCGCTGATGACGAAGACGCCGAGCGAGACCCAGAAGTTCAGCCGCTGCCCGGCGAAGTGGTTCGACGGATCGGTGCGCAGCGTCTCCTCGTACGTGCGGCCCGCCGTGTAGTAGGCGACGTAGAGCGCGAAGAGCGCGGGCCGCCGGAGCCGGAAGCGCCGGTCGATCCAGAGCAGCAGGAGCACGCCGAGGATGTCCCAGATGAACTCGTAGAGGAAGGTCGGGTGATAGAGGTTCGCGGCCGTCTTGCCGTGGATCTCGAGCGCCCAGGGCAAGGTCGTGTGCCCGCCGTAGAGCTCCTGGTTCCACCAGTTGCCCCAGCGCCCGATCCCCTGCGCGAGGAGCAGCGCCGGCGCGATCGCATCCATGAAGAGGCGCACGCTCGAGCCCGCGCGCCGCACGACCCATGCGCCGGCGAGGACGCCGAAGGCGATGCCGCCCCAGACGCCGAGGCCGCCCTGCCAGACCGCGAACGGCCCGTACCAGTGGTCGTGGATCGCCTGATCCTGGTTCCAGCTCGTGACGTCGTGATAGGCGCGCGCACCGATGATCCCCGCGACGACGCCCCAGATCGTGACGCGGTAGACGAGATCCCAGTCACCGCCGAACTTGACCCACCGTTTGCCCGTGAGCCAGAGAGCCGCCGCGATCGCGAGCAGCAGCATCACGCCGTACATGTGGAGCGTGAACGGCCCGAGGTGGTAGACGCCGGTCGACGGCGAAGGGATCGAAGCGAGGACGGCGCCCATCGCCGCCATTCTGACGTGTAAGCGCGACTAGAGGAGAATCTGCAGTGCGAGCTCGGGCGAGCAGCCGCGATCGACGAGCTCCGTCGCGCGGTGGAGATCGATGTCGAGCCGGGTCGCCACTGCGATCGCTGTTGCAGGGTCGAAGCCGGCCCGCATGAGCTCGTCGGCACGCCAGCGCTCTACGCGCTCCAGCTCCGTCTCGACGATTTCTTGTACCGCAGGCATTTCGGTTCCCTTCCGCAGATGCTGTCTCCCACTACTTCGGGAGAAAGGCGTTTCCGGTTCACCCCTTTACGGGGTATCTCAAGGCTAGCCTCCGGTGAGCGATCGAGCGAGCGAGATCGCCTCGGCTTTGGTCAGGGAGCGGGATTCGAGCCGATAGGTGGCGCCGTGCCGCTCCCAGAGCAGAACGTTGCCGGCAAGCCGCGGCGACGAGCTCGGGAAGAAGACGTCGTGGAACTCGCCCGAGACCCAGAGCGCGGCGAAGCCGTCGAACCCGGCTCCCTCGATCGAGGTACCGCCGCCCGCGAACTTCTTCAGGAAGCCGGTGCCGAAGGAGAACTCGGTGAGGAGCACCGGCTCGCCTCGATACGAGAAGAGGAACGAGACGGCCGACCCGGCGCCCAGGTGGGCCGGCGGGAGAGGATCGAGCCGCGGCACGAGCAGCGTGTGGCGGAACGCCCGCTTCGCCTCGGCGAGGCCGACCACGGGGCCGATGCCGACAGAGAGCGGACGCTGCTCGGCGGCGGGGAG
>DATEXK010000539.1:0-2351 GCA_035257065.1 Gaiellaceae bacterium
ATAGAGGTCGGAGCCGACGCCACCGAAGATCACCTCGCCCACGAACATGTTGACGAGCGGGACGCCCCCTGCCGCAGGCGTGAACGCGTCGAGGCCGCTGTTAACCGCACCGTCGGAGCTCGCCGTCGTTGCCGTCGCAAAGAGAGCCGAGTTGGCGATACCGAAGCGAACCTCCTTGTCCGCCATGTTCCCGCCGCTCTGGCCCGAGTCCTGCACGATGTTCACACCGGATGTGCGGAGCACGCTCGACCCGTGCTGTTCGGCCGGCAGGACGATCGCCAGCCCGATCACGAACATCGCGAACATGGCGGCAAAGACCGCTCGCGCGTGTCGCCGAGCGGCGACCATCCTTCCGAACATGAACACCTGGGCGGCCGGGATCAGCAGGAGCGAGAGCATCTCGACGAAGTTCGTCAAGCCGTCCGGATTCTCGAACGGCGTCGCCGAGTTCGTGTTGTAGAAGCCGCCGCCGTCCATCGAGAGGTTCTTGATCGCCTCCTGCGATGCGACCGGGCCGCGGGCGACCTGCTGGGTCGCTCCCTGCAATGTCGCGGCGGTCGCGTGACCGTGGAAGGTCTGCGGCACGCCACGCGCGATCAGGATCGCAGCGACGACGACAGCCAGCGGGAGCAGGATGTACACGAGCGACCGGTAGAGGTCGACCCAGAAGTTGCCGAGCTCGGTTCTCGACCGGCGGGCAAAGCCGCGCACCACCGCGGCCAGGGCGGCCATCCCCACGGCGGCCGAGACGAACATCTGCACCGTGATCGTCCCCATCTGGGTCAGGTAGGACATCGTCGACTCGCCGCCGTAGAACTGCCAGCTCGTGTTCGTCACGAAGCTCGTAGCGGTGTTGAGCGCGATATGAGGTTCCACGGCCCCGAGGTGATCCGGGTTCAGGAACAAATGCGACTGGAGCCGCTCAACGAGATAGATGAATCCCGTGAAGACGGCGCTGAAGACGAGCATCGTGAGGCCGTAGCCGTGCCAGCCCTGCTCTTCGGCCGGGTCGGTGCGCACGATCCGATAGAAGCCTCGCTCGACGGTCCCCAGAGGACCGGCAGCCCGGAAAGGCCCGTACACCCTGGCCATCCAGGCACCAAGTGGATACGCAAGTGCGATGAGGACAGCGGCGAAGACGACGAGTTGCCCGCCGCCCTGACCGCTCATGGCGGCGTGCTGAGCGCGGACAGCGCGTCGGCGAGAGACCTGGCGACGCGGCGTCGGGAGCGGTTGGACCTGAGTTGCGCTGTACGCCAGCCGACCAGAGGAAGTGCGTCGCCAGCCTCGGGGTGTGTGCGAAGAAGTCGATCCGCCATCGGCCGCGGCACACGGAAGTCCTCCCGAGGGAGGACTCCGCGTGACTGGATCGATGCTGACACCACAGTGCCCGCCTGTTCGGCGGTTACGCGCCGAGCAGGTTGTGGACCACCAGGTCGATGAGCTTGATCGCGATGAACGGAAGGATGACACCACCGAGGCCGTAGATGCCGAGGTTGCGGCGCAAGAGAGCGGTCGCACCGATCGGGCGGTAGCGGACGCCCTTGAGCGCGAGCGGCACGAGCGCCGGGATGATCAGGGCGTTGAAGATGATCGCCGAGACGATGGCGCTCTTCGGATCGCCGAGGTGCATGATGTTGAGCGAGTTCAGCGGACCGCGCTGGCCCGAGTGACTGGCGTAGGTGAACGCGAACATCGCCGGCAGGATCGCGAAGTACTTCGCGACGTCGTTCGCGATCGAGAAGGTCGTCAGTGCGCCTCGGGTGATCAGGAGCTGCTTGCCGACCTCGACGATCTCGATCAGCTTCGTCGGATTCGAGTCGAGGTCGACCATGTTGCCCGCTTCTTTCGCGGCCGTCGTGCCCGTGTTCATCGCGACGCCGACGTCCGCCTGTGCGAGCGCGGGCGCATCGTTCGTGCCGTCGCCCGTCATCGCGACCATCCGTCCCTTCGCCTGCTCCTCCTTGATCAACGCCATCTTCGTCTCCGGCGTGGCCTCGGCGAGGAAGTCGTCCACGCCGGCCTCCTGCGCGATCACCGCAGCGGTAACGCGGTTGTCACCGGTGATCATCACGGTGCGAATGCCCATCTTGCGCAGCTCGTCGAAGCGCTCGTTCATGCCGCCCTTGACGATGTCCTTCAGATGGATGACGCCGAGCGCCCAGTTGTCGCGCGCGACGACGAGCGGCGTGCCGCCCTGCTCAGCCACACCCTGCACGAGCCGGTCGAGCTCTGCGGGCGCGTTGCCGCCCTGCTCGGCGATGAACCGCTTGACGGCGTCGGCGGCTCCCTTGCGGATCAGCGTGCCGTTCATGTTGACGCCGCTCATGCGCGTTGTCGCGCTGAAGGGG
>DATEXK010000540.1:0-4863 GCA_035257065.1 Gaiellaceae bacterium
ATCCGCAGTCCGTCGGCGTCGACGGGAATCGGCACGACGTCGAGCCCCGTCCCGGCGGCGCGCGGCCGCTACGTCTTCGGCGACCTGTGCACGGGCATCGTCTCGAGCTTCAAGGTCGGCCCGAAGGGCCGCGCCTCGACCCCGGTCCGGCTCCCCGGCCTCGTGAACGGCCTCTCGTCGTTCGGCGAGGACGCGAACGGCGAGCTCTACGCGCTCAGTCTCGACGGCACGCTCTATCAGCTTCGCTGAGCAGAGCGAAGCGTTAGGCCGCGACGGAAATCAGGTCGCGAAGCGCTCCAAGCCGCGCCAGCGCCTGGCCTTCGAGCTGCCTCACGCGCTCGCGCGTCAGGTCGAGCTCGTGCCCGATCGCCTCGAGCGTCCACGGCTCGCCGGCGAAGCCGAAGCGCAGCTCGAGGATGCGCCGCTCCCGCTCGGGGAGCGCATCGAGAGCCCGCCGCACACCCTGACGGCGCAGCGACTCCTCGGCCTCCTCGAACGGATCGGCCGCCTCACGGTCGGCGAACAGGTCGCCCAGCTCGCCTTCGTCGTCCGCGCCGACCGTCTGGTTCAGCGAGACGGAGGCATGCGCGGCGCCGAGCGCCTCGTCGATGTGCTGCATCGGCAGGCCCGTCGCCTCGGCGAGCTCGTCCTTCGTCGGCTCGCGGCCGAGCTCGACCTCGAGCCGCCGCGACGCCCGCGACAGCTTCTGCTGGCGCTCGACGACGTGCACCGGGACGCGGATGGTGCGCGCATGGTTCGCGACCGCGCGCTGCACCGACTGCCTGATCCACCAGGTCGCGTACGTCGAGAACTTGTAACCGCGACGCCAGTCGAACTTCTCCACGGCGCGGTTCAGGCCGAGCGTCCCTTCCTGGATGAGGTCGAGGAACGGCACGCCGAGACCGCGGTAGCCCTTGGCGATCGAGACCACGAGACGCAGGTTCGACTCGATCATCCGGCGCTTGGCGATGGGATCGCCGCGCTCGATGCGCTTCGCGAGCATGACCTCCTCGGCCGCCGTCAGAAGCTTGTGTCGGCCGACGTCCGCGAGGAAGAGCTGCAGGCTGTCGGCAGCACCGGAAGCAGCGGCGACAGGAGCCGGGGCGGGCGCGTCGTCGTCGTCGTCCGCGTCCTTCTTCTTAGCCGGGCCGGCTGCTTTCGCTCCCGCGACGGGCATACCGACGTCGAGACCGATCCGCTCGAGCTCGCGCGTGAGCTCCTCGACGTCCTGGTCGTTGAGGTCGAGCTCGAGCGCGAACGCCTCGAGCTCGGTCGGCTCGACATAGCCGCGCTCTTCCGCGCCTTCGACGAGCGCCTTCGCCTGATCCGTCTCGAGCAACTCGGAAAGTTGGTTCTGCGTCAGGGTCTGCTCAGTCCTTTCGGTCCTGCATCGAGTACATCCGCACGGGTTCCCACTTTAGGAGCCAAACCCTCCGGTTGCCAGGGGTAACCATCAGGCTTTCGAGACTTCGAACGCGACGGGCGCCCTGATATTCCGCAAAAAGCGGTCAATTGGTTTGCGCGCGCACGGGAAACCTCGACCTGTCATGAATTCTACGACGTTTTCCGGACGCCGAAAGTTGGCCGTTCAGGACGCCTTTCGGCGCCCGCGAGCGGCCGCCTTCGGCTTCTTCTTGACCGGGCCTTTGGCGCGGCGTTCGGCCAGGAGCTCGACGGCGCGGTCGAGGCCGATCTGCTCCGGGTCGTCGCCCGTGCGAAGGCTCGCGTTCGTCTCACCGTCGGTGACGTACGGGCCGAAGCGGCCCGCCTTGACGACGATCGGCTTGCCGCTCACCGGATCGACGCCGACCTCTTTCAGCGGGGCGGCGGCCTGGCGGCCGCGACGCTCCTTCGGCGTCGCAAGAATCGACTTCGCGCCGTCGAGATCGATCGTCAGGAGCTGTTCCTCCGTCTCGAGCGAGCGCGACTCCTTGCCGTGCTGCACGTACGGGCCGTAGCGGCCGTTCCGCGCGACGATCTCCTCGCCGTCCTCGCCGACGCCGACGACGCGGGGTAGCTGCAGCAGCTGGAGCGCGTCCTCGAACGTGATCGTCTCGAGCGCCATCGACTTGAAGATCGATGCGGCCGGGGGCTTCTCCTTCGAGCCTTCCGGCATCGCCTCCGTCACGTACGGCCCGTAGCGGCCGTTGCGCGCGATCACCTCGCGCCCAGTCTCGGGATTGACGCCGAGCGTGCGGTCCTGCGACGGCTGGGCGAGCAGTTCCTCCGCCTTCTCGACGGTGAGCTCGTCGGGAACGACATCGTCGGGAACGTTCGCCCGTTCACCGTCGCGCTCGAGATACGGGCCGTAGCGGCCGACGCGGAGCACGATGCCGTTGCCGATCTCGATCGAGTTGATCTCGCGCGCATCGATGCCGCCGAGATCGGAGACGAGCTCCTTCAGGCCGTTGCCGTCGTTCTTCCCGTCGGCGTCGTTCACGCCGTAGTAGAAGCGGCTCAGCCATTCGTTGCGGTGCTCGTCACCGGACGCGATCCGGTCGAGGTCGTCCTCCATCCGCGCCGTGAAGTCGTAGTCGACGAGGCGACCGAAATGCTGCTCGAGCAGCTGAACGACGGAGAACGCGAGGAACGACGGCACGAGCGCCGTGCCCTTCTTGAACACGTAGCCGCGGTCGAGGATCGTGCCGAGGATCGACGCATACGTCGACGGGCGGCCGATGCCGAGCTCCTCGAGCGTCCGGACGAGCGTCGCCTCCGTGTAGCGGGCGGGCGGGTTCGTCTCGTGACCCTGCGGCTCGAGCTCCTTCAGCTGCACCGCGTCGCCCTCGGCGACGTCCGGCAGGCGGCGCTCGTCGTCGTCCTTCGGCGCGACCTCGTCGCGGCCCTCCTCATAGGCGGCGAGGAAGCCGCGGAACGTGATCACGGTGCCCGACGCTCCGAACTCGACCTTCTCGCCTGTAGAGGAGGCGCCGGCGATGCGCAGCGACACGGTCTGCCCCTTCGCGTCCTCCATCTGCGACGCGAGCGTGCGAATCCAGATCAGCTCGTACAGCGCGTGCTCGTCGCGTGACAGCTCCTTCTGCACCTGCTGCGGCGTGCGGAAGGAATCGCCGGACGGGCGGATCGCCTCGTGTGCCTCCTGCGCGTTCTTCACCTTGCGCTCGTACTGCCGCGGCTTCGCGGGCACGAACTCTGCGCCGAAGAGCTCGGCCGCCTGCGCCCGCGCAGCCTTGAGCGCCGACTCCGACAACGTGGTCGAGTCGGTGCGCATGTACGTGATGTAGCCGTTCTCGTACAGACGCTGCGCGACGCGCATCGTCGTCTGCGCGGTGTACCGCAGCTTGCGGCTTGCCTCCTGCTGCAGCGTCGAGGTCATGAACGGCGGACTCGGACGGCGGACGTACGGCTTGCGCTCGACGCGGCCCACCGTGTACGACGAGTCCTTCAGCCGCCCGGCGAGACCACGCGCCTCCGACTCGTCGAGCTGCACGATGTCGTCGCTGCGCGACTTGCCGTCCGGCCCGAAGTCGCGGCCCTGCGCGACGCGCTTGCCCTCGATCGTGACGAGACGTGCCGTGAACGACTCGGGATCGAACGTCGCTTCGATGTCCCACCACTGCGCCGCGACGAACGCGCGCCGTTCCTTCTCCCGCTGGACGACGAGGCGCGTGGCGACCGACTGCACGCGACCGGCGGAGAGCCGGGGCATGATCTTCTTCCAGAGCACCGGCGAGATCTCGTAGCCGTAGAGGCGGTCGAGGATACGGCGCGTCTCTTGTGCGTCGACGAGCCGCTGGTCGACCTCGCGGGTCTCGCCGAGCGCGCGGTCGATCGCGTCGCGGGTGATCTCGTGGAACACCATCCGGCGGACGGGCACCTTCGGGTTCAGCACCTGGAGCAAGTGCCAGGCGATCGCCTCGCCCTCGCGGTCTTCATCCGTCGCGAGCAGGAGCTCGTCGGAGGAGGCGAGGAGCTTCTTCAGCTCGCTGACCTTCTTCCGCTTGTCTGGATCGACGATGTAGAGCGGCTCGAAGTCGTGCTCGACGTCGACGCCGAGGCGGGCCCACGCCTGCTTCTTGTACTCCTCGGGGATGTCGGCCGCGCGCTCCGGCAGATCGCGGATGTGGCCGACGCTCGACTCCACGACGAAGTCGTCGCCGAGGTAGCCGGCGATCGTCTTGGCCTTCGCCGGAGACTCGACGATGACGAGGCGCTTGTGCTTTGTGGTAGCAGCCACGGCCGGTCACGATAGCGGTCGGCTTCGCTTCGCTCGCCTTCGCGGGGAAACCATGTTTCCCCGCGGGCTCCCTTCTTTGCTGTTCTCGCGGCAGACGGCGTCACTGCTGCGCCGAGCAAGCTCGGCTCCGCCACGGGCTACCCCCAACAGTCGCACCTCTGTCAGGCAATACTCTGCGGCGTGCGGCCGACCCTCGCCTACAACGTGGTCGCGGGGGCGACCTGGCCTCTGCTCTACGGCCTGTTCCGGCTCCGCTCGACCGGGAAGGAGCACATTCCGGCGGGTGGGTGCGTCCTCGCGTGCAACCACCTCTCGAGCTTCGACCCCTGGCCGCTCGGGATGCCGCTCTGGCCGAAGACGGGCCTGCGCTTCATGGCGAAGTCGGAGCTGTACTGGTTCCCGCTGAGCAAGCTGATCGACGGAGCCGGCGCCTTTCCGGTGCGGCGCGGGCAGCAAGACACGGTCGCGATCGAGACGGCCGTGCGGCTCGCGCGCGAGGGGCACGTCATCGCGATGTTTCCCGAGGGGACGCGGCGTATCAAGGGGCTCATGAAGACGCGTGTGGCCCGCCCGCGCTCCGGCGCTGCGCGCATCGCCCTCGAGGCAGGCGTGCCGCTCGTGCCGGCGGCGGTGCGGGGAACCGACCGGCTGCTGCGGCTCGCCAG
>DATEXK010000541.1:0-3805 GCA_035257065.1 Gaiellaceae bacterium
GTACACCGCGAACCGCACCCGATTGCCCGGCTTCGGCGTTGTCTTCCTGTGACCCTTCGGAAGACCGAGGGGCCGATTCTTCCCTGCACCACCAAATCAAAGGAGACGCAATGGGTCTCGGAGTCGGCATCTTTCTCTCCGCAATCGGAGCCATCCTCGCCTTCGCGGTGAGTGCCACCGTCTCCGGCGTGAACGTCCATGCGGTCGGCTGGATCTTGCTGATCGTGGGCATCGTCGGGATCGTGCTTTCGATGATCTTCTGGTCCTCGTGGGCCGGCCCCGGCTATTGGACGGGCAGCCGCCGCCGCACGACGACCGTGGACGAGGGCCCTGCGGGCCCCAGCCTCTAGGAACGGGAGTTTCCCTCTAGGCCGAACGGGAGCCGGTGGACCGAGGTGGGGCGGCGGTAGGCCGCTCCACCTCGTCTCACACTTCGGCTATGAGCTCGCGACCGGTAGCTCGACGGTGAACGTCGAGCCGCTGCGGCCGTCGGAGGCCACCGAGATACGCCCGTGCATCCGGTACACGAGCTCGCGGCAGATGTAGAGGCCGAGGCCCGTCCCGCCGACGCCGCGGGTCATGCTCGGATCGAGCCGGAAGAACTTCTCGAAGATCCGGTCATGCTCGGCCGCAGGGATGCCCAGGCCCTTGTCCTCGATCCGGAAGCGGATGCGGTTGGCGGTGTGCGTGACGGCGACGAGCACCCGCCCGCCGTCGGGGGAGTACTTCACGCCGTTGTCGACGAGGTTCGTCAGCACCTGGCGGAGCTTGTCGGGGTCGGCCGCGACCTCGGGCAGGCCTTCCGGCGCGTCCACCACGAGCTCGACCGCATCCTGGACGTGCGGGCGCAGCGCCTCGACGACCTGTCTCGCGAGCTTCGCGGCGTCGCAGCTCTCGATCGAGACGCCCATCTGCCCGGAGTCCAGGCGGCTCGCCCAGAGGATGTCGTTCACGATGCGCGCAAGGCGGTCGGCCTCGCTCGCGACGACGTCGAGCAGCCCGTCCCGCTGCGACGCCTCGAGCCGCACGTCGTTGCGCTGAAGCGTGAGCGCGGCGCCGTAGATCGCGGCCAGCGGCGTGCGGAGCTCGTGCGAGACGGTCGCGACGAAGTCGCTCTTCAGCTGGTCGACTGCGCGCTCCTCGGTCAGGTCGCGGAACGCATAGACCGTGCCTCCCGGGAAGCGCACGGCGGAGATCGAGAGCCAGCGCTCCTCACCCTGGACGTCCACCGGGACGGTCTGCGCCCGTCCGACGCCGCTCGAGGGCTCCGAGGCGATACGGATCCGGTCCTGGACGGCGCTCCAGTCGCGGATCAGCTCGCCGGCCGGCCGGCCGAGCGCTTTCGCGGCCTTGACGCGGAAGGTCTGTGCGGCTGCGGGGTTCCAGAGCCGGATCACGCCGTCGCCGTCGAGGAGGAACACGCCGTCGTCGACGAATTCGAGCGCCGCTGCCGCATGCGCGCGGGCCTGCGCCTCGCCGTAGAGCCGCGCGTTGTCCAGCGCGAGCGACGCGCGGCGTGCGAGCTCGATCGCGAGCTCCACGTCGGACTGCGTGAAGCGCGGCTGCGGAGCGACGGTTCCGAGCTGGATCGCTCCGAGCGTGCGGCCCCTGGCGATCAGCGGCACCACGATCCCCGACGTGTTCGCGAGCGCACGAATCTCCGAGGCGTGGTCGGCATCGTGCGCCATCTCGTCCACGTGTTCCTGCACGTTGGCGAGATAGACGGCCTCCCCGGTTCGGACGGCTCGTTGCACCGGATGATCCTCCGCCGTCGGTGGGTAGCGCCGCCGCAGGTCGCGGAGGTACTCGCTCTTCGTCGGATCGGAGTGCGCCGCGGCAACGCAACGCAGCGAGCCGTCGTCCTCCACGAGGTCGATGACGACCTGGCCGGCGAGCGTCGGCACCGCCATCTCCGCGAGCGCGGTCAGCGTGTGCTCGTAGTCGAGCGTCTGGTTCAGGAGGTCGCTTGCGCGGGCGAGGAAGCGCACGCGATCCCCGGCGCGCGCCCGCTCCTCGAGGGCGTTGCGCTCCGCCGTCACGTCGCTCGTCGAGCAGCCGACGCCGAGCAGCTCACCGGTCGGGTCGCGGACCGGGAAGAAGCTCGTCACCCAGACACGGCGAACGCCGGGCTCGTCGCTTCGCTCCCCGGTGAGCTCCAGGTCGAGCACGGGGTTGCCGGTCTCCAGCACCTGCTGGATGACCGGCGTCACGTCGCTGCCGAACTCCGGCCGACGTTCGAACAGCGTGCGCCCGAGCAGCTCGCTCGCCGACACGCCGTACATCTGCTCGAGCGCTTCGTTCACGCGCACATAACGGAGGTTCGTGTCCCAGAAGGCAAGGCCGACGGGCACCGTCCGGAACACGCCCTCGATGAGCGCCGCCGACTGGCGCGCGCTCTCCTCTGCGCGCTTGGCGGCCGTCGTGTCGCGAATGACGCTGACCGACAACACGACAGCGCCCGCGGCGTCGTAGACCGGGTTCGCGCGCACGACCGACCAGCGCTCCTCGCCGGTCGAGAGGATCCGGTAGCAAACGACGCGCTCCGATGTCTCGCCGCTCAGCGCCCGCCGGCCGGGCAGATCGTCGGCCGGCAGCGGCCGGCGCTCCTCGTCGAGAATCTCGAACTGGGCGAGGACTTCCTCACGCGACGCGTCGAGAAACTCGGCGGGGGTCGAGAAACCGACGAAGCGCGCAGCCGCCTCGTTCACGTACACGAGGTTGCCCGCCTGGGACTGCATGACGAGGCCCTCGTCGACCGTACGCATGATCGTCGCGAGCTGGTCGCTCGAGGCGCGTAGCCCTGCCTGGGCCTCCGTCCGGACGGTTGCCGACGCGAGGTGGTTTGCGATGTTGCGCGAGAGCAGCACCTCGGCGTCGCTCCAGGCCTGAGGCGCGTCGCGGTAGAGCATGAACGTGCCGAGCAGCCGGCCGCCGTGGACGAGCGGCACGAACGCCAGCGCCTCGATGCCTTCGCGCCGAGCGGCTTGCTCGAGCTCCTCGGGGAAGCCGGCAGCGGCGAGGTCGTCGATGAGCACGGGCTCGGGATCGACGTCGTCGGGCGTCCAGGGCGAGTGGCCCTCGGCGGCCTCCCGGTAGGCCGCTGAAAGGCCGCGTGAGGCGCGGAAGCGCATCACCCGCGCATCGTCGTAGAGCAGCACGGCCGCCCGGTCGGCCGTGGTGGCCTCGATCAGGATGTCGGTCGCCTCGGCGAGCAGCTCGTCGAGGGTCGTCGCGCGGGAGATCGCCTCGGCGACCCGATACAGCGCGTCGACCTCGGAGACACGGCGCCGGAGCTCCTCCCGCTCCGAGACGTCCCGTGCCGTGGCGACGATGTACGCGACGTCGCCGTTCGCGCCCGCGATCGCCGCGCCGGTCGACTCGTACCAGACCCACGCTCCGTCTCTGCTGCGCAGGCGCACCGTGACGCCCTCCACGGAGCCACCCGCGAGCACGTCGCTGATCGCGCGAGCGCCGGGCTCGCGATCGTCGGGGTGCACGAGGTCCAGCACGGCCCTCCCGGCAAACCGGTCGGGATCCCAGCCCAGCGCCTGCCAGGAGGGCGAGCCGTACACGATCGTCCCCGAGGGGTCGATGATCGTGATCAGGTCGTGCGTGCGCTCGAGGATCAGATCCTGGAACGCCGCCAGCGACGCGAGATCGTCGCCGACCGCTCCAGCGTGCGCGCCGACATCGTCGGTGTCGCTGCTCATCCCACCCCCAAAGGATCCGTGCGGCATGCCGGACGGGGACAGTGTGCCCGACCACATGCGGCTTGGAAAGAGACGAAGCTACAATGGCCGCCGCA
>DATEXK010000542.1:0-3486 GCA_035257065.1 Gaiellaceae bacterium
GACGACGGCGAGCAATTCGCCGTGGCGGAACACGACCTCGCCGGCCGGCACGACGTCCGGCCGCTCGTGCTGAAGACGGTCCTCACCTACCTCGAG
Organism: Gaiellaceae bacterium; assembly: GCA_035257065.1. Lineage (GTDB taxonomy): Bacteria > Actinomycetota > Thermoleophilia > Gaiellales > Gaiellaceae > Palsa-739. The sequence continues at coordinate 97 of DATEXK010000542.1, forward strand.
CTCGACGGATTCCTCCAGCAGGGCACGCCGTTCTACGCGGGCTACAGCCTGCGACCGACGAATGGCTCACTTGACGACGTCTTCGCAAGCTTCGACGGCGAGCGCGCCGCATTCCTCGAACACGTCGTCGCAACCGGAAAGAGCGCGCGCGTCTGGACGAGCATCGATCCCGAAGCCTCTGCCGCGGCGCTGGGCGAAGAGCGGGAGCGGATCGTCGCCGCGCTCGGCTACCTCGAGCAGCAAGGGCTCGTCGAGCTGAAGCCGTCCGAGGCGCGGCAGCGCTACACCCTGCTCTCGCGTCCCGACTCGGTCGCTGCGCTCCTCGACCGGCTCGCCGGGCGCTTCGAGCAGCGCGAGCAGGCAGAGACGACGCGCATCCAGCGGGTCCTGTCGCTCGTCACGCACGAGGGCTGCCAGGTCAACGCGCTCGTCGCGTACTTCGGCGAGGAGCGTGTCGGGTCGTGCGGCCACTGCAGCTACTGCCTGACCGGAGAAGCGCAGCGACTCCCCGCGCCCGAGCCGCTGCCGGAGATCGAGACGCTCGTCGACCGCGGCGAGCTCAGCGCACTCGAGGCGATGCATCCGGATGCACTCGGCGCACCGCGACAGCGCGCACGCTTCCTGTGCGGGATCACGAGCCCTGCGACGAGTCGCGCGAAGCTCACGCGCGGCCCGTTGTTCGGCGCGCTCGCCGCGCTGCGCTTCGCCGAGGTGCTGCGCTGGAGCGAGGGCTAGCTCTTGGCTGCCGATCAGCTGTCCGGCAGAGCGTCGATGCTGACCGTGTGAACGTCCGGGGACTCAGGCCGAGCCGGTACACCGTCCTGCACGTCGTCATCGCCGCGACGGGCATCGCGGTCGCGTTCGGAACCGGCCGCTTTGCGCTCGTGCTCGTGGCGACGGTGGCCGCCGGGCTGCTTGCGCACATCGGAGGCTTCGTTCGCGTGCGGCGCCTCGACCTCACGGCGCGCAGAGAGGCCGAGGCGCGATACCGGACGCTCGTGGAGCAGCTTCCGCTCATCACGTACGTCGACTCGCCGCACTCGGACGACGAGGCGGCCGACTTCGTCAGCCCGCAGATCGAGACGATCCTCGGCTATACGCACGCCGAGTGGTTCAGCGAACCCACCTTCTTCATCGACCACCTGCACCCGGACGACCGCGAACGCGTGCGCAGCCTGCAGGCCGCCGCCCGCGAGACGGGCGAACCGCTCGACATCGAATATCGCCTCCGCGCCAAGGACGGGCACTACGTCTGGCTGTGGGACAGCTATACGACCGTGCGCGACGCGACGGGGTCGCCGTGGTACAGCCAGGGATTTGCTCTCGACGTCACGGCGCGCAAGCAGGCGGAGGAGGATCGCGAAGCGTTGCTCACGCAGGCGCAGCTGCAGAACGAGCGCCTGCGAGAGCTCGATCGCGTGAAGGACGAGTTCATCGCGCTCGTCTCGCACGAGCTCCGCACGCCGCTGACCTCGATCCGCGGCTACCTCGAGCTCGTCGTCGACGAGACCGAAGCCGGCAGCCAGACCGGCGAGCAGCGCGAGTGGCTGAGGGTGATCGACCGAAACGCCGACCGCCTGTTGAGCCTCGTCGAGGACCTCCTGCTCTCGGCGCAGGCGCACTCCGGCACTCTCGCGCTCGCGCAGTCCGAGTTCGACGCCGCGACGATCGTCCGCCAGTGCGCCGAGGCGAGCGCGCCCGCGGCGGCGGCGCGCGGCATCCAGCTGGAATGCGTCACGGATGCCCACCTCGTGATGACAGGCGACCCGGGACGCATCGGGCAGGTAATCGACAACCTCGTCTCGAACGCGCTCAAGTTCACGCCGGCGGGCGGCCGCGTCGAGCTGCTCGCCTCGGAGCAGGACACCGGCATCCGGATCGAGGTAGCGGACACCGGGATGGGCGTTCCGGCCGACGAGCAGGAGCGGTTGTTCGACCGCTTCTTCCGAACGACGCGGGTGCAGAACGAGGCAATCGCGGGCGCGGGTCTCGGGCTCTCGATCGCAAAGGCGATCGTCGAGGCGCACAACGGGCACATCTCGTGCCGCAGCGTCGAGGGCGAGGGCACGACGTTCACCGTCGATCTGCCGGCTGCCACGTAAGCTCCCGTGGTGGCAACGACCTACGACGTCGTCTTGCCGTCTCGAACGGAGAGTCAGCGCACCCGCGAGTACGTCGCGGCCGAGCCGCTCAGCCCCGGTGACGTGATCGTCGCCGGCGACCGCCACTGGCTGATCGACCGGATCGAGCCCGGTGCCGAGAATGGCCTCGATCGCGCGTATGCCGTGCAGGCGAGGTACCGGTTCCGGCTACGGCATCCCGACGGCCGCGAGGAGCTCGGAGCATTCCGCCGCTTTCGTCCCGGCGGTCCGGGCCTCGGACACGCCTTCACGATCTTCGACGACGGGCAACCCACGATCTGGAGCGTCGTCGAGCAGCGGCTCGCGCACGACGAGCAGGGGAGGCCGTACGTCGACCTCATCGCCGAGCGTGACCACGGCGAGGCTACCGAGCCGCCGCCCGACCACGAGCTCGAGCACGCGCTTGCGACAGAGGACTGGAGCCTGTCGGATACGGCGACCGCGACGCTCGCCCGGGCGGCCGAAGCGGGGCTCTCCGTGGAGCTCGTGGCGCTCGAGCCCGGCGACGTTGCCGACTGGGACAAGGCGGAGCAGTACATCGACACCCTGATCCTCGAGGAGATCGGGGACGACCTGCTCGAGCTCTGCGACGCGGATCGAGCACCGCGCTGGCAAATGCTCACGATCGTTCAGGACCGGCTTCGCGCCGACCTCGAACGCTTCCGCGCCGATGCGGACGGCGGTCACGACCAGATCGAGGAATGGGACTTCCGCGGCGGGCGGATCCTCGCAGCGGTCGGGAACGTCGACGACGAGTCCGACCCCGACAGCGCGTACGGCTGGCTGTGCCGGCTCGTCGACGGCGGCGTCATCACTGCAGCCGGCCTGCATCGCGTCCGAAAGACCGAGCTCGTCTAGCAGCGTCCTCTCGACCGGAGCGGAGCTCCGGATGACGGGCACGCGCGCATCAGCCGCGGCCGTCGTCTGCATGAACGGCGGCCAGGCCCGGGAGGTCGAAGGCACGTGGAGCGCGTCGCTGGAGTGGCTCGTGTCGCGGCTCTCGCCGTCGTTCCCGGAGCTCTCGTTCGCCGAAGTGCGCTACCGGATCAAGTCGTGGAAGAAGCTCGACTGGTGCATCGAGGACGCGCACGCGGCGCTCGAGGCCGTCGGAGCGAAGCGGACGCTCCTCGTCGGGTTCTCGATGGGCGGCGCCGTTGCGAGCCGGGTCGCCGCCGAGCCGTCCGTCGAGACGGTCGTCGGCCTCGCGCCCTGGTTTCCCGACCGGCTGCCGCTCGACGCGCTGGTCGGC
>DATEXK010000543.1:0-26859 GCA_035257065.1 Gaiellaceae bacterium
CGCACCGCGGCGATCGCTTTGTTCCCGACTTCGTCGCCGCGGACCGGTACCGACAGCATCGAAACCGGCAGGACCGTCGACGACTCGATCGTCCCGGCGCCGAAGCGCGGATCGGCGGCGAGCCGCCGCTCGAGCTTTGCGAGGTCGCGCCGCACGGCCGCCGGCTGCCCTCCGTCGACCACGATCCGCGCCGGGTACGGGTTCTGCACAGGGAACTCGCGCTGCAGGGCGAGATACCCTTGCTTCGACGCCAACTTGTCGGGCAGGGAGCTGACGCCGCTGGCGCCGATGTGCAGCCCGAAGATCGGGAAGGCGGCGGCGAGCATGACCGCGACGCCGAGCGTGAGGCTGAGCGCAGGCCGGCGCAGGACGCGCTCGACGATCGCCCGCCAGAAGCGTCCCTCTGCCGAGTCGGCGCGGCCGAGGTTACGACCGAGGAACGGCACCCGCAATGAGTTGACGTGATCGCCGAGCAGTCCCAGGAGCGCCGGAAGCAGCGTTAGTGCGGCCGACACCGAGACCAAGCCGACGATGATCGCGCCCGCCGCGAGGCTGCGCATGATCGAGGTCGGGACGATCAGCATCCCGAACAGTGCGACCACGAAGGTGGTGCCGCTGAACAGGACGGCCCGGCTCGCCGTCGCGCCCGCGAGCGTGATCGCCCGCTCTTTCGCCGCGCCTCTCGACCGCTCCTCGCGATAGCGCGACACGATGAACAGCGAGTAGTCGATCCCGAGCGCGAGGCCCATCCCGCTCAGCATGTTCACGATGAACACCGACAGGTTGAACTCGAGCGAGAGCAGCGCGACGAGGCCGAGGCCGACGAGGATCGAGAGCAGCGCCATCACGACCGGTACGAGCCCGGCGACCAGGGCTCCGAAGACCAGAACCAGCACGATCATTGCCGCGGGCAGGCCGAAGGCGAGCTCACCGTTCTGGAGATCGGTCTGTGAGAGCTTGGCGAAGTCGTTGTTGACCGTGCGGTCGCCGGTGATCGCCACCGCGAACTCCTGCGTGCTCGCCTTCTTCACGAGCGAGACGACCGGCTCAATCGAGGAGTCGCTCGGGGCGTTGAGCTGGATCACCGTCGCATGACGGCTGGGCGCGACGAGCGAGCGGTCGCCGGTGAGGTAGTTCTGCGCGCCGACGTCGGTTGCGGCGGCGTGCACACGTCCGGTCAGCTGCGCCACGAACCCGCGGAAGGCGGGCGAGTCGGTCGTGAGCCGCTTCGAGCTGACGACGATCACGTCGCTGACGGTGCGCTTCCGCTCGGCCGCCGACGGCGGAAACGCCTGCGCGATCACGTCGGCCGCCTTCGCCGACTCGGGCTTGCCGGTGACGTGCTGGTCCGAGGCGAGGCCACTGAGCGACGTGACGGCCAGCGCGATCGAGGCGACAACCGCGAGCCCCCAACCCCCGAGCGTCCGCCACGGATGGGACGAGCAGGAGCGGGCCAGCCGCTCCGTCACTCCCGTCACCCTCTGCTGCGAGCCCATACGACTCGAAGGTTGACCCTGGCGGCAGTTACAACCATCAGCGTTTCGGCCGATTCCGAGCTTCGGCTAACTACGGAGTCGCGCCTTCCCGCTAGCGGCAGTTACGGCACGAGCCGTGCAGAACCACGTCATGCGCGGCGACCGCGTAGCCCGAGGTTGCCTCGACCCGGGTGAGCGCCCGCTCGAGCGCGCGATCCTCGAACGCCTCGACCTTGCCGCAACTGTCGCAGACGAGGTGATGGTGATGATTGCCGCTCGACCAGACAGGCTCGTAGCGCGAGATGCCCGAACCGAGGTCGATCCGCTGCACAAACCCCTCCGAGACCAGCAGCTCGAGGATCCGGTACACGCTCGCGATCCCGGCCTGCCGCCCGGACGCCCGCAAGGCGTCGAAGATCTCCTGCGCCGTCAGGCAGCAGTCCTGCTCGGCGAGCAAGTCGATCACTGCGCGACGGGCGCCGCCGTTCCGCAGGCCTTGCGCGAGCAGCGTGTTCAGAGTCTCGTCGACCCACTCCTGCCGTGTCGTCGTGACGCCCATCTAGGCGATGATAGCGACTCTCATGTACTGCGGGGCTGTCGAAGGCGGCGGGCGGACTCCACGAGGTGGGCGAGCGCGTAGGCGCCGACGAGCATCACCGCGATCGACGCGCCCGCGGCGACCCCGGCGTAGTAGGAGAGATAGAGCCCGCATACGGATGCGGCAATCGCGATCGCCACGGCGACGAGCATCATCGCGGGAAACCGCCGCGTCAGCAGCCGCGCACTTGCGGCAGGCGCGACGAGAACGGCAACGACGAGCAGGTTGCCGAGCGCTTGCACCGCGACGAGGATCGCCACGGCGATCAGCGCCACGAGGCTCAGCTCGATCGGCAACGGCCTCAACCGAAGCGCGCGAGCGTTGCTGCGGTCGAAGGCGAGCGCGAGCAGCGGCCGATGCAGCGCGGCGAGCGCGATCAGCGCCGCCGCGCAGAGGATGCCCGCGACGACGAGGTCCGACGGGACGACGGCAAGCGGGTCGCCGAAGAGCAATTGCTGGATCCCGGGTGGCGATGCGGGGGTGAGCGCGAGCAGTACGCCGAGCCCGAACAGCGTCGTGACCACGATCGCGACGGCCGTGTCTCTGCCGACGCCGCGAATCGCCCCTGCAAGCGCGATGCCGAGCGCGCCGGCGCCGAGCCCGACGGCTGCGCCGAGCAGGAGCGGCAGCCCGAGCAGCGCGGCCCCGACGAGTCCCGGGAAGAGCGCGTGCGACAGCGACTCCGCGCTGTACGCGAGCTCGTAGAAGACGATCCAGCAGCCGAGCACGCCCGTCAGGGCGCCGACGAGCACGAGCTCGATCAGCGACCGCTGCATGAAGCCGTGTGTCCAGGGCTCGAGCAACGCGTGCATCAGTGGTCGTGGTGATGCGGTGGGAGGAGTGCAGGTCGCGCGTCGTCGCCGATCAGCACGATCTCCGCGCCGTACGTCTCGGCGAGAACGTCGGCGGAGAGCGTCTCGGCCGGCGGCCCGAACGCAACCAGGCCGCGGTTGAGGCAGAGCACACGGTCCCACGCCCGCGCCTGCTCGAGGTCGTGCGTCGCGACCATGATTCCGCGCCCTTCCGCTGCGAGCTCGACGAGCAACGCGTCGAGCAGCTCCGCGCTCGGACGGTCGACGCCGGAGAATGGCTCGTCGAGCAACAGCGTCGGCGCATCCTGGACAAGCGCGCGCGCGACGAGGACGCGCTGTCGCTGTCCACCCGAAAGGTCGCCGAACTGCTCGTCCTTCAACGCGCCGAGCCCGACGCGCTCGAGCGCGTAGGCTGCGAATTCGCGATCGACACGGGCGGGCCGCCGCCACCACGCAAGACGCGACAGTGTGCCCATGAGCGCGACGTCGAGGGCGCTGACAGGGAAGTCGAGTCGCGAACGCTCCGTCTGCGGAACGTAGCCGAGGCCACCTTCCGCGCGCAGCTCGCCGGCAAGCAGCGGCAACTCGCCGAGCAGCAGCTTGAAGAGTGTCGTCTTGCCGCCGCCGTTCGGGCCGAGCACGGCCAGGCGCTCGCCACGGCGAACGTCGAAGGTCAGGTCGCTGAAGACGGGGGCGCCCCCGTAGCCGGCGGCGACACCGTCGGCTCGAAGCAGAGGGTCGTTCATGCGCCGGCCCGGATGGGGCAACTGTGCATGCCACCCGTGAAGCCCTTGACCAGCGCGTCTGCGTTGGCCGCTTCCATCGAGAGGTACGTCGCGCCCGGGGATCCCTGTGGGCCCAACGTATCCCCGTAGAGCGTGTAGCTCGCGCTCGCGCCGGTCTCCCGGGCGATCGCCTGCGCGAGCCGCTTGTTGACCGAGCTCTCCGCGAATACTGCGTGCACATGCTCACGCTCGATCAGATCGATCAGGCGCACCGTGTCACGCGCGGAAGGCTGCGCCTGCGTCGTCTGCGAAGGGATCACCGCCCCGACGAGCGTGATGCCGTAGCGATCGGCGAAGTAGCCGAACGCATCGTGGTCGGTGACGAGCTTCCGCTGCGAGCGGGGAACCTCGCTCATGCAGGCTGCAATGCCGCGGTCGAGCTTCCGCAACCGACCGACATACCGGTCGGCGTTGGCGCGGTACGCGGTCGCGTTGGCCGGATCGACCTTCGCCAGGGCAGTGCCGATCTGTTCGACGGCAGCAACCGCGTTGCGTGGATCGTGCCACCAGTGCGGGTCGAAGCGCGACGCCTCCGCCCCACTCGCCTCGCCGGGGCGCTTGACCGGAACATGATCGCCGAGCACGACCACCGTCGGATGACCACCCGCTTCGTCGACGACCTTGCCCATCCAATGGTCGAGTTCGTCACCGTTCTCGAACACGACGTCGGCGCCGCTCGCGGCCTCGACGTCGGCAGGGCGAGGCTCATAGTCGTGCGGATCGCTGTTCGGCTGCAGAATCTGATGCACGTCGGCGTTGGCGCCGGCGACCTCGCGAACCCAGTCGCCGATCTGCGTCGTCGTCGCAACGACGTCGACCCTGCCCGGTGCGTTGTCGCTCGAGCGTCCACCGCACCCCGCGGCGAGCAGCGCGACCACAGCAAGTCCGGCGCCGGCGATCGCAGCGCGTCGCGGCAGCGCCCGAACCAACGCGACGACCGCGAAGCAGCCACCGGCGAGCACCGCGATCGCGGCACCCGGCGGCACGTTCCACTCGACCGACAGCCACACACCGGCAACGCCTTGAAGTGCGACGAGCGCCACCGAAGCAACCTGGAGCGTTGCAACCCGTCGCGTCAGCAGCCGGGCCGTCGCGGCAGGAACGATGAAGAGCGCGGTGACCAGCAGCGCACCGACCGCCGCAACCGAGACCGTCGCGCAGAGCGCGACCAGCGCGAGCAGAACGACGTCAGGCAGACGGGAGCGAAGCCCGAGCGCTCGGGCGTGGTCAGCGTCGAAGCCGACCGCGAGCCAGCGACGGCCGAGCAGCGCGCTTGCGACCAGCGCCGCCACGCTCGCAAGAGCAGCGGTCACGAGCTGCTGCCCACCGATCACGAGCAGGCTCCCGAATAGCAACGTCTCGATGTTCGACCCCGAGTGGAAGACGTCGCTCGCGAGGATCACGCCGGTCGCAAGCGCGCCGACGAGCACGAGCGCGGTGAGGCTGTCGTAGCCGACGCGCCGCCGCCGTGATGCACCCTCGACGCCGGCGGCGAACAGCAGCGCCGACGCCGCCGCGCCTGCGAGCGCGGCGAACCCGAGGCCGTCCGCGAGAACGAGACCGGGGAACGTTCCCGTCCCGACCGCGTGCGTGAAGAACGCGAGCCCTCGCAGCACGACCCAGCTGCCCACGAGACCCGCGCAGACCGACAGCAGCAGCACCTCGAAGAGGCCGCGCTGGACGAAGGCGTAGTGAAACGGAGCGAGCACCCCAAGACCCTACAGGAGAATAGGAATCATTCGCAACAGAGAAACCGGACAAGCCTCCGCAGCGCAGACGGGGTGCGTCGTCGTACGCTTTGCCGTGATGACGATCTGGTCGGACGCGATCGAAACGGTGTGGCCGGGGCGCGACGGTCCCGACGGCCTGTTACCGCCGCTCCTCCTCCTGCTCACCGTGGTGACCGGCCTCGTCGATGCGGCGAGCTATCTCAAGCTCGGCCACGTGTTCGTCGCCAACATGACCGGCAACGTCGTCTTCCTCGGCTTCGCGATCGCAGGCGCGGGCGGGCTCTCGATCTGGGCTTCGCTCGTCGCAATCGGGTCGTTCCTCGTCGGCGGTCTCGCCGGCGGCCGGATCGGCGGTCGCCATGCAGAGCAGCGCGGGACGTTGCTGCGCGTCGCGCTCGCGGCGCAGCTCCCTGCAGTGGCGGTGGCCGTGGCGCTCGTTGCGGCGGGAGGAGATCCGATCGACGGGGCGAGACGGTACGTCGTGACTGCAGCGCTCGCGCTGGCGATGGGCGTTCAGAACGCGACCGCGCGCCGCCTGGCGGTGCCGGAGCTCACGACCACGGTGCTGACGATGACCCTGACCGGGATCGCCGCCGACTCCACCCTCGCGGGCGGCGGAGGATCGAAGATCGGCAGACGGCTGGTCGCGGTCGCCGCGATGCTCGTCGGCGCACTGATCGGTGCGCTGCTCGCGCTGCGGGTCGGAACTGTCGCCCCGCTCGCCGCTGCGGCCGGCGTCCTGACGGTCACACTCGTTGCAGCTCACACGTTCACGAACGCACGAGCGGCCTGGGCGCGGTAACGTGGCGGCGATGGATGTCGAACGAGCACACGAGCTTCTCGCAGCCGAGCGCGCGCGAATCGAGCGGGCGCTGGCCGCAATCGGTCACCAGGACGACGGCGAGCCGGCCGACGACATCGATCCGGCGAACCTCGCCTCCGACCTCTACCAGGACGAGTTCGACGAGGGCCTCGCCGAAGACCTGCGCGGACAGCTTGCCGCCGTCGAGAGCGCCGAAGAGCGGCTGACCGCCGGAACGTACGGCCTGTCCGTCATGAGCGGAGAGCCGATTCCCGACGAGCGGCTCGAGATCATCCCGACGGCCGAGCTCACCGCCGACGAGGAACGCACTCTCCCCGAAGCGTAGGGACGAGCGCCGCTAGACGCTCGCCGCCACGGTCACGTCCGGGTGCTCCCGCGGCGTGATCTTGCCGGCCTTCACGTCCTCCGCAAAATGGCAGGCGACCTGGTGGCCGCTCACCTCGCGCAGCAACGGCTCTTCGTCCGCACAGCGAGTGGGCTGCACGAACGGACAACGCGTGTGGAACCGGCACGCGGACGGCGGGTGAGCGGGGCTCGGGAGATCGCCTTCGACGCGAACCGCGCGACGGTTGCGCTCCACCTCCGGATCCGGAATCGGGATCGCCGAGAGCAATGTGATCGTGTACGGATGGAGCGGATTGTCGTAGAGGTCGTCCGCCGGCGCGATCTCGACGATCTTGCCGAGGTACATCACGATGATCCGGTCGGAGATGTGACGCACGACCGCAAGGTCGTGCGCGACGAACAGGTAGGTCAAACCGAAGTCGCGCTGCAGCTCCTCGAGCAGGTTGATGATCTGCGCCTGGATCGAGACATCGAGCGCCGACACCGGCTCGTCGCAGACGAGGAAGTCCGGGTTCAGCGCAAGCGCGCGCGCGAGCCCGATCCTTTGTCGCTGCCCGCCGGAGAACTCGTGCGGATACCTGTTCGCGGCATCGGCAGGGAGCCCGCAGATGCGCAGCAGCTCGCTCACCCGCCGCGCGAGATCCTTCCCGGATGCGATGCCGTGCGCGCGCAGCGGCTCCCCCACGATGCGGCTCACCGAGTGCCGCGGGTTGAGCGACGCGTACGGATCCTGGAACACCATCTGCATCTTTCGGCGTACCGAGTGCAGCTCGTTCTCCGAGGCCTTCGTGATGTCCTGGCCGTCGAACGCGATCCGGCCGCTCGTCGGCTTGTAAAGGCGTAGGATCGCGCGCCCGAGCGTCGACTTGCCACAGCCCGACTCGCCCACGAGCCCGACAGTCTCGCCTCGCTCGATCGAGAAGGTCACGCCGTCGACCGCCTTGACGTCGCCGACATGCCGGTCGAGCACGACGCCGCTCGTGATCGGGAACCACACCCGCAGGTCGTCCACCTCGACGAGCGGCGCGCCCGGCGCGACGCGACTCATGCGGTGTTCACCAGGACGCTGCGCCGCCATGCGTCGTCGTCGACCGGGTTGAAGCAGGCGGCCTCGTGGCCGGGCTCGAGCTCCTCGAGCAGCGGCAGCTCGACCGTGCAGCGCTCCAACCGGTAGCGGCAGCGCGGGGCGAACGAGCACGCGGAGGGTGGTTCGAGCATGTCCGGCGGCTGTCCGGCGATCGGGTTCAGGGCGCTGCGCCGTCGCGCGTCGAGCCGGGGCACGCTCTCGAGCAGCCCGAGCGTGTACGGATGACGCGGTCGCGCGAAGATCTGGTCGGCGGTGCCTCCCTCGACGAACGTGCCCGCGTACATGACCTCGACGCGCTCGCAGATCCCGGCGATGACACCGAGATCGTGGGTGATCATGATCAGCGCGGTATCTCTGTCGGCGACGAGCGAGCGCAGCAGATCGAGGATCTGCGCCTGGATCGTCACGTCGAGCGCCGTCGTCGGCTCGTCGGCGATCAGGACCTTCGGCTCGCACGCAAGCGCCATCGCGATCATCGCCCGCTGGCGCATGCCGCCCGAGAACTGGTGCGGATAGTCCTTCAGCCGCGCCCTCGCTCCCGGAATCCCCACCTGGTCGAGAAGCTCCACGGCGCGCTCCGTCGCCGCTTTCTTGTCCATGCCGAGATGCGTCTCGAGCGGTTCGCGAATCTGGCGGCCGATCGTGAGCACCGGGTTCAGGCTCGTCATCGGATCCTGGAAGATCATCGCGATCTGCGCGCCGCGAATGTCCCGCATCTGCGAGTCGCTCAGCTCGGTCAGCTCCGTGCCTTCGAACCGCGCGCTTCCGGCGGTCACCCGACCCGCCCGCGGCAGGATCCCGAGCAGCGCGAGCGACGTGACGCTCTTCCCGCAGCCGGACTCTCCGACGATCCCGAGCGTCTCGCCCGGCGCGATGTCGAACGACACGCCGTTGACGGCGTGCACGGTGCCGCGACTCGTCCAGAAGCGCACTTCGAGGCCGTCGACGACGAGGATCGGCTCGCGCGCCATTACGCCCGGCCTCGCAGCTTCGGGTCGAGCGCCTCGCGCAGCCCGTCGCCGATCAGATTGAACCCGAGCACCGAGAGCACGATCGCAACGCCGGGATAGATGGCAAGGAGGGGCGCCGTCTGCAGGTAGCGCACGGTGTCGGTCAACATGTTGCCCCACTCCGGCGTCGACGGATCCTGCGGCCCGAGACCGAGAAACCCGAGGCCCGCTGCGTCGATGATCGCCGTCGCGAGCGCGAGTGTTCCGCCCACGATCACGGGCGAGATCGCATTCGGAAGAACGTGCGACAGGAGGATCCACCGTCGCCGCACTCCGATCGCACGCGCTGCGAGGACGAAGTCGTTCTCGCGCTGCGCCATCACCGAGCCGCGCAAGAGTCGAGTGAAGATCGGCACGTTGACGACGCCGATCGCGATCATCACCTGGAACGCCCCGGGGCCGAGCAGCGCCACGATGCCGATCGCCATCAGAAAGCCCGGAATGGCGAGCATGATGTCGACGAATCGCATCAGGATGCCGTCGACCCAGCCACCGAAGAAGCCGGCGACTGCTCCGAGGAAGATCCCGATGGAAAGCCCGACCGACACCGACACGATCCCGATGAGCAACGAGAGCCGCGCCCCGTAGATGATGCGTGACAGCTCGTCGCGACCGAGGTCGTCGACGCCGAGGAGATGATGCGCCGACGGGCCGGGACAACAGCCGTTGAAGATCAGATTCAGATCCTGCGCGCGCGGGTCGTGCGGTGCGAGCAGCGGCGCGAACAACGCGACCAGGATGAAGAGGGCGACGAGGACGAAGCCGATGATCGCGCCGGGGTTACTGCGCAACCGGCGGAACGCATCCGACCAGAGACCGCCCTGGCCCTCGAACGCCAATTCCCTCGACTCGAGCTCGGCGACGGACACGCTCTACTTCCCTCCGAGCCGGATGCGGGGGTTGATCAGGCCGTACGAGATGTCGACGAGCAGGTTCACGAACACGACGACGACCGCGACGAACAGGATCCCGCCCTGGATCACCGGGTAGTTCCGGTCGCTGATCGCCTGCCGGAGCCACGAGCCGATGCCCGGGTACGCGAAGACGGTCTCGGTGAGGATCGCTCCGGAGAGCAGCAGCCCCACCTGGAGCCCGACGATCGTGGAGACGGGCAACAGGGCGTTGCGAAGCACATGCCGCAGGTCGACGACTCGCGGAGGAAGCCCTTTCGCGCGCGCAGTACGGATGTAGTCCTCGTTCTGGACGTCGAGCACCGCCGCGCGCGTGATGCGCGTGATGATCGCGAGCGGGATCGAGCCGAGCGCGACCGCCGGGAGGATCAGATGCTCGAGCACATCCCAGAACGCAGACAGGTTCCCGGCCAGAAGCGCATCCACGAGATAGAGATTCGTCGGGTGCGGAATGTCGATCAGCACGGAGATCTGACCGACGGTCGGTAACCAACCGAGCTGTACCGCGAAGATGTACTTCAGGATCAACGCGAGGAAGAAGATCGGAACGGAGATGCCGATCAGCGAGATCATCAGGGACACGTGATCGAAGATCGTCCTGTGACGCTTGGCGGCGAAGAACCCGAGTGGGATCCCGATCAGGATCGAGAAGAACCCTGCGGCGACCGCGAGCTCGATCGTCGCAGGAAAGCGCTGGCCGATCTCGGTGAGGACGGGCTGGCGGCTCGTGATCGACGTGCCGAGCTTCAGTTGCGCCGTCTCCTTGAGGTATTGCCAGTACTGCACGTAGATCGGCTTGTCGAGCCCGTACTGGTGGTTGATCTGCCGGATCGTCGCCGGCGTCGCACGTTCGCCGAGGAGCGCCTGCGCCGGACTGCCGGGTAGCGCCCTGATCCACACGAACACGAGGATCGAAAGCCCGAGCAGGATCGGGACGAGCAACAGCAGGCGACGAACGACGAACCGGAGCATCGGGTGTGAACCCTAGTTCACCGAGGCGGAGAGACACGCCTCCGGGGACCGGCAGGATGCCGGCTCCCGGAGGCGGAACCGTTTTAGCCGATCGACACTCCGGAGAACAGCTGGATGTCGACCGGGCTCGGGACGTATCCCTTCACGTTCTTGTCGAATGCGAGCGCCGGGCTCGTGTGCACGTACGGCACGCCCGGAAGGAAGTCCATGATCATGTTGTTCGCCTGCTTGTAGAGCGCAACACGCTTCGCGATGGACGTCTCATCGCGCGCCTTCGTGAGGATGTTGAAGATCGCGGGGTTGTTGAATCCCCACTGCTTCTGCGGTGTGCGGAAGAACACGCCGTCGAAGTCGTCCGGGTCTCCGTAGTCGCCCGTCCATCCGTAGAGGAAGACCTGCGCCTTGCCGGCCTGGACCCCGCCGAGATAGTCCGGGTTCCACGGTGCGGCGTGCGGGACGACCTTGAAGCCGGACTTCGTCAGGCTTGCAGAGAACGCCTGGAAGTTCTTCACCGGATCCGGCATGTACGGGCGCGAGACGCTCGTCGGATACCAGAAGTTGATCGTCACCGGCAGCTTCAGGCCTGCCGCCTTGAGCAGCGCCTTGGCCTTCGCGGGGTTGTAGGGGTACTGCTTGACGGTGTTCGAGTAGCCGAAGAGGCTCGGCGGCTGGAACTCCTTCGCCACCTGTCCTCGACCGCCGTAGAACGCCTTGACGACGGTCGCGCGATCGAGACCGTATGCGACCGCCTGCCTGACCTTGAGATTGTTCATCGGCGGCATCGACTGGTTCATGCCGACGATGCCGACGTTGAACGGCGGCCGCGAGAGCAGCTGGAGATTGCTGTCACCCTTGATCGTCGCGACGTCCTGCGGCTCCACGAGGTCGTAGCCCTGGATCTCGCCGTTCTGCAGCGCCTGAAGGCGTGCGGCGTTGTCGGCGATCGGCCTGAAGATGAGCTGGCTGAGAATCGCCTTCTTGCCCCAGTAGTCCGGGTTGCGGACGAGCACGAGCTTGTCGCCGCGCGTCCACGACTGGAGCATGAACGGACCGGTTCCCGTCGGGTGTGCGGTCGCGTATGTGCCCGTCGGATGGAAGACGCCGTCAGAGTCGACCGAGCCCTGGTCGGCACCGTACTTCTGCATGGCCGTCGGGCTGCCGATGAAGAACGACGGCAGCGACAGCGCGCCGAGGAACGCCGCCGACGGCGCCGTCAGCGCGATCGTCACGGTCGAGCTGCCCGTGGCCGTGCAGCTCGAGAAGAGGCTGCCCTTAGGTGCGCCCGACTTCGGGTCGTACGTCTTGAACCCACCGAAAACGGTCTGCCAGTAGTACGTGGCACTCGGGTTCTGGAACGAGCCCGTGAAGTTGTACCAGCGGTTGAAGTTGTAACAAACAGCGGCGGCGTCCATTGCCGTCCCGTCGCTGAACTTGACGCCGGAACGAAGCGTGAACGTCCACTTCTTTCCGTCCGGAGACGCTTTCCACTTCGTTGCGAGCGACGGCACCACGATCGTCGTGCCGGGCTTCAACGCCACGAGCCCTTCGTAGATCTGGATGATCACGCGGCCGGACTCGCCGTCCGAGATCAGTGCGCCGTCGAGTGCGACTGGATCGGCCGACGAGGCGAAGACGAGCGTGTCGCTCGCCGACTTGCGGCTACTCGCGCCGTACGCGACGGCCGCGGCGACGAGTGCTAGAAGGCCGAGTGCGACAAAGACCTTGGACAGTTTGCGCATATGCGTCCTTTCCGGAGCTCTGTGGCGGCGACGCCACGGGACGTCATTATCACCCAGCCGCTGCCGCCACACAAAGGGACGCGAATCTCCATGATGCTGACCTAGGTGCGCGAAACCACCCCTCTCGACTCGGGCCGGCTGGCCGAGCTATTCGAGCTCCTGCGGATCCCGAGCGTCAGCGCCGACCCGGAGAGGCTCGCTGACGTCCGTGCCGCGGCCGACTGGATCGTCGAGCTCGTGCGCGCGGCCGGAGGCGAAGCCGCCATCGTGCAGTCGGGCGAACGGCCGCTCGTCGACGCGCTCTTTCCGGCAAGCCGTGACGCGGCGTCTGCGCCGCTCATCCTCTGCTACGGACACTTCGACGTGCAGCCCGCTGCACCACGCGAGGCATGGGACAGCGATCCGTTCTCGCCCGAGGTACGCGATGGCTGGCTCTACGCCCGCGGCGTCGCGGACGACAAGGGGCAGCTCTGGGCGCTGCTTCGCGCAGCAGCGGATCTGGCGGGCGAGGGCGCGCTCCCCGTCAACGTGCGCTTTTGTTGCGACGGCGAGGAGGAGATCGGTGGAACGTCGATCGTGGAGTTCATCGAGCGCGAGGCCGCCGACGCCGACGCCTGCGTGATCTTCGACACCGCAATGCTCGACGAGGCGACGCCCGTCTTCACGATCGGCACGCGCGGGACCGTGTACTGCCACGTCGAGGTGCGAACCGGCACGCGCGATCTCCACTCGGGTATGTACGGCGGCGCGGCGCTGAATGCGCTCCACGTGCTCGTCGGCGCACTGGACAACCTGCTGCAACACGACGGCCGGCTGCCGGCGGAGTTGCTGACCGACGTCGTCGCGCCGAGTGACGACGAGATCCGCGGCTGGAGCACGCTGCCCGCAGGCGCCGCACTGCTCGACGCGCAGGGCGCCGTGCCGACGGATGCCACAGCCGCCGCCGAGTTCTATCTCCGAACGTGGGCACTACCGTCTCTCGACGTGAACGGCATCGAGGGTGGGTCACCCGTTCAGCAGAAGACGATCGTCGCGTCGGCGGCCCGCGCGAACCTCTCCATGCGACTGGCGCCCGGGCAGACCGTCGAGCGCATGGTTCCGATCATCGAGCAGCTGCTGTCGAAGGGCCTGCCCGAGTCCGCGGAGTTGAGCCTCACGCTCGTGGCGTCCTGCGACCCGGGTCTGACGTCTACCGACTCGCGGGCTCTCGAGCTCGCCGCCGGCGCGTTCGAGCGCGCCACGGGCAAGCGACCGCTCCAGCTGCGCAGTGGAGGCTCGCTGCCGATCATGCCGCTCCTCGAGCGCCTGGGCATACCGGCCGTCGTCACCGGATTCGACGTCCCGTCGGGGAACATCCACGCACCGAACGAGCGCATGCTCGTGACGCATCTCGCACTCGCGATCTCAGCCGCGCGCGAGCTGTTCCTGTCGCTTGGCGATCTCTGAGCTGATGCGACTCGCGGCCGGCGCCGGCCGCTGACTACGGCGCCGCGTCGCTGGGCGGAGCCCCACCGGCCGCGACGACGAAAGCCACCTCGTCGACGTAGCACCAGCTCCAGTCCTCGCCCGGCTCAGCCGAACGCGCGATCGGATGAGCATCCGACGCCGCATGGCGGCTTGCATGTCGATTCGGCGAGGAATCGCAGCAGCCGATCTCGCCGCAGGTCATGCACATCCGGAGATGCACCCAGCGACTGCCGATCTTCAGGCACTCCTCGCAGCCGGCGATCGGCTCCGGAAGCGTGGTGACGCGAATCGCGTCGAGGTGGCTGCAAACGGCCATGATCGCTCTCCTTTTCTGCGCGGTCTACTGCAGGTAGTTCTCGACGGTCTCCTCGCCCTGCAAGGGGACGCTGTCCACAGGCGCGCCGGCCGCCGCGGCCGCGCGCCGCCGGCGCAGAAGGTCCCAGTACCGGTCGAGCTCGACCTTGATGTCGGCGAGCCGCCGGTGCTCCTCTTCGCCGAAGTTCCCGCTCGACTCGAGCTCCCAGAGCCGATGCTCCTCGGCCACGAGCTCCTCGATGTGCGCATGGACGTCCTCCGACATCGCTCCTCCTCGATCGTTCGACGACAGAGCCGCATGGTACGAGTTCGAGCACGTCTGAAGCGTCGCGCCGCCACCGCGATGCGCGAAGAAGGTCTAGCCTCGACGGTGACGTGACGGTCGCGCATTCCTCGAGCACGCACGCCGGACGAGGCATCTCGGAGGCGGAGGCGTCACGCCGCCTTGCCGAGCGAGGCCCGACGCCGCGCGCGAGCACGAGCCGTTCGTACGCGAGCATCGTCCGCGCCAACGTCTTCACGGTCTTCAACCTGATCCTCGCCGTCGCCGGCGGCCTCACCCTGGCGTTCGGCCAGTGGCAGGACGCGCTCTTCCTCGGTGTCCTCGTCGGGAACGCCGGGATCGGAACGGTGCAGGAGGTCCGGGCGAAACGGGCGCTCGACCGGCTGACGGCCCTCGTCGCGCCACACGCAACCGTCGTTCGCGACGGAGCGGCGCGACAGGTTCAGATCGAGCAGGTCGTCGTCGGCGACCTCGTGCAGATCGGGCCGGGAGACCAGGTCGTCGCGGACGGGACGCTCGAGCAGGCCGACTCGCTGCGGCTCGACGAGTCGATCCTGACCGGCGAGTCGCGCGCCGTCGAACGGTCGGAGGGAGAGGACGTGCGCTCCGGCTCGTTTGCGGTCGAAGGAGCCGGCGCGTACCTCGTCACCGCCGTCGGCGAGCAGAGCTATGCGGCGCGACTGACCGGCGAGGCGCGCTCGTTTCGGCACCCGCGGTCGCCGCTCGAACGGGCGCTGAACCGCCTGCTCTTCGTGCTCGTCGCCGTGCTGGTCCCGCTCGGCGTCGCACTCGGCTATGCGCTCTGGCACCGCCACGCGCCGCTGCGCACCGCGGTGCCGACGTCGGTCGCGGCGGTGGTCACGCTCGTTCCCGAAGGGCTCGTGCTCCTCGTCAGTCTCACCTTTGCGGTCGCGGCGTTGCGCATGGCCCGGCGCGGTGCGCTTGTGCAGCAGCTCAACGCGATCGAGTCTCTCGCCTCCGTCGACGTCGTCTGTCTCGACAAGACGGGCACCCTAACCGAGTCCGCCTTGCGCGTCGTCGGGCTCGTCGGCCCCGATTCGCTGCGCACCGAGCTCGGCCGCTACGCCGCATCCGCGTCGGTACGCAATGCCACGCTCGAGGCGGTCGCAACCGCCTATCCCTCCGAGTCGGCTCCGGTCGAAGAACAGATCCCGTTCTCGTCCCGGCGGCGCTTCGGCGCACAGCGGATCGGCGGCGTCGCGTACGTGCTCGGCGCGCCCGAGCACTTCGAGCTGGGGAGCCTGGGAGCAGAGGCTGCGCACGCAGCGGGCGAGGGCCGGCGCGTGCTCGCCTTCGGAACCGCGCACGGGCTCGAGGACGAGCGCCCCACGGCGCAGGGGCTCGTGCTCCTCGCCGAACAGCTGCGGCCGGAGGCGCGCGAGACGGTCGAGTGGTTCCGGAGCCAGGGTGTCGAGCTGAAGGTGCTCTCCGGTGACCGTCCCGAGACCGTCGCCTCGATCGCCCGTGACGCGGGTATCGAGGGCCCGGCGTTCGACGCGTCGGAGTTGCCCGCGGACGCAGGCGAGCTACGACGCGTCGTGCTCGAGCACGCCGTGTTCGGCCGCATCTCGCCGCAGGACAAACGGCGCGTGATCGAGGTGCTGCGTGACCACGGCCACTACGTGGCGATGGTCGGCGACGGCGTCAACGACGTCCCGGCGCTCAAGGCGTCCCGGCTTGCGATCGCCCAGGGCACCGGCACGCAAATGGCTCGCAGCGTTGCCGACATCGTGCTCGTCCGCGGCGAGTTCGCGGCCGTGCCCGCCATGGTCGCCGAAGGGCGCAAGATCCTTCGCAACGTTCAACGCGTGGCGAAGCTCTTCGTCACCAAGTCCGCCTTCGCCGCCTTCCTCGTCCTCTCGATCGGACTGACCCCGACCGCGTACCCGCTGCTCCCACGGCAGCTGACGCTTGCTGCGTCGCTCACGATCGGCATTCCCGGCTTCTTCCTCGCCCTCGCTCCCAGCTCCGGCCGCTACAGCGCGCACGGCTTCCTGCGCGAGCTTGCCCGCTTCGCGTTGCCGGCCGGGACGGCCGCGGGCCTCGGCGTCCTGTCGAGCTACCTGTTTGCGCTCAACGTGCTCGACCTCAGGCTCGCTGCCGCCCGAACGGTGGCGGTCACGGTGCTCGTCCTCGTCGGCCTCTACTTGATCCTCGCGCTCGAG
Source organism: Gaiellaceae bacterium (assembly GCA_035257065.1). GTDB lineage: Bacteria > Actinomycetota > Thermoleophilia > Gaiellales > Gaiellaceae > Palsa-739. Next base: position 16,539 of record DATEXK010000543.1, read on the forward strand.
GTGGCCGGCCGCGTCCGCGGCACGGCGATCTCGGCGCTCTGCCTCGCACTCCTGGCGGCGTACTTCGTGATCCTGGCCTTCCCGTCGACGCGCCACTTCTTCGCGCTGGCCTCGCCCACGCCCGCCGTGCTCGGCCCGGCGCTCGTCGGCGCGCTGGTCGCGATCGCCGGGCTCGCCATCATCGACGACCGCTTCATCCCCGGGCGAGTCGTCGACGACATGCAGCCGGAGGAGCCGGCGGCGCGGTCGCAGCAGACCGGCTGACGACGCTCCGCAGCCCGGTCCGGCACGGAAGCACCGCAGGCGAACCAGCAGTTTCCCGGACGTGGACAGGGGTGCGACGCGACACGCTGGGTGCGGAGGTGGCACACCGATGATGAACTGGAACAACGGCTGGGACTGGTACTGGATGGCCCCGATGATGCTCGTGTTGGTTCTCGTGCTCGGCGCGGTGATCTACACCGCCGTCAGGCTCGGGAACCGGGATTCACGCCGGCACTAGCATCGGCAGCAGTCGCAACGATCGCAGCTGGATCTGCCGGTCAGAGCGCGAGCAGCAGCCGTGCCGCGAGAAGGAGCAGTGCAACGGCGAGCAGCCGCTCGATCACGGCTCCACGCAAACGGAGCGAGATGTGCGCCCCGAGTTGGGCGCCGCCGACGACGCCGAGCGAGAGCGCAGCCGCACGCCTGACGCCGTGACCGTGGTGGAAGCTGCCGAGCGCAACGTGCGTGAGCGCACCGGTACCGGCCATGATCGCAAGCACGAAATGCGACGTAGCGGTCGCGATGTGCGTCGGGAAGCCGAGCGCGCGGACGAGCAGCGGCACGTGGATTACGCCGCCGCCGATCCCGAGGAAGCTCGAGACGAAGCCGATGACGAGACTGTAGAGCGCACCGCGACGGACCGGGACCTCGTACACGTAGCGCTCGCCCGCTCGATCGACGAGCGTGCGCTGTTGAACGTGCCGCGTCACGATCCGGAACGGGCGGCGCTCGCCCAGCAGCAGCCAGGCGGCGAGCAGCGCGAGCACCGCACCCATGATCGCGTCGAAGACGTGACGAGAGACAGCGCCCACGACGAGCGCTCCGCCGACGGCGCCCGGCAGAGTCGCGAGCGCGAACACGGTGCCGCTGCGGAAGTCGATGCGCCGCTGGCGCGCGTACGCCGCCGAGCCGCTCGCTGCGTTGAAGAACACCGCGGTGAGACTGATGGCGGTCAGCGTCTGCGCCGATTCGTGCGGGTAGAGCAGGAGCAGGATCGGAGTCAGGATGAAGCCACCGCCGGCGCCGATTACCGTCCCGAACGCGCCGACACCGAAGCCGATCAGGCAGAGAACGACCGCCGTCTGGAACGACCAACTCACTGCGCATAGACAATCAGACGACCGAGAGCTGCGGCTCCGGTCTCCGTCCGGCGCCGGTATCAGCAGCCGACACGGGGCGGCAGATCGTTCGGCACCCCGGCGAGGTCGACGAACTCGAGCGCGAACGCGCCGAAGCGTTCGACGTCGGCGAGGTTGGAGGCGAGCCCGAGTGACGCGCGAACGGCGCCGCCGGACGGGAGGCCGATCGCATCGACGTAGTCGTCGAGCGTCATGCCGTCGCCGAACTCGCCGCCGACGAGCGTCTCACGCGAGATCGTGAATGCGACCTCGCCGGCGCCGGGGTTGCAGAAGCACCCGGTTCGCAGAGAGATCTTGTGGCGGCTCGCGACGCGATCGACGTAGCGCTCATCGACGACGCTCCCGTCGGGGTGGAGAAAATTGAAGGCGATCGTCGCCCCGCGCCGATCGAAGTCGCGCGGCCCGTAGATCGTGGCCCCCGGTGAGCCGTCGCGATGCCGAAGCGACGTGAGCGTCTCGAGCAGTCGGGAGCCGAGCGCCTGAACGCGCGTGTGGATGGTCTCGACGCCGAGCCGGTCGAGCAAGCGAAGACCGATCTCGACTGCCGGCAAGCTGAGGAAGTTGACCGTGCCGTCCTCGAAGTTGGCGTGGCCCGGAGCCGACTGGTGCCAGTCGCGCTGCACGAAGGCCGCGACGATCGTCCCGCCGGAGAACCACGGCCGCTCGAGCTTGGCGAGCGCGTCGCGGCGGGCGATGAGACAGCCGACGCCCGTCGGCCAGCCGAACATCTTGTAGAAGGAGAGCACGACGAAGTCCGGGTGCGCGCGAGACAGGTCGAGGCGGTTCGTGGGGACGTACGCAGCGGCGTCGAGCAGCACGTCCCAGCCGTGCGCATGTGCGTACTCGATCCACGCGAGCGGATGCTGGACGCCGGAGAAGTTGGACTGCGCGGGGTATGCGAACAGGTTGTGGTGCTCGCCGCCGACCTCGGTCAGATAGCGCGGCAGCAGCGTCTCGTCCACACGCAGGTCGGACGCCTCGCTCGGGACGTACGTCGTCTCGGCGCCTCGGGCGCGCGCGAACTCGCGGATGCCGTTGACGGAGTTGTGGTTGTCGAAGGTGAGCAGGAAGCGATCTCCCGGACGGAACGGATAGGCCTCGCCGACGAGTCGCAACGCGCCCGTCGCATTCGGCGTGAAGATGGCGACGTATTCGTCGGGGGAGGCCCGAAAGAACTCGAGCACCGCGTCGCGGGCCCGCTCGACGAGCGCCGTCATCGCCGCCGAGGTCGGATTGAGTGAGTGCGGGTTGCCGAAGACGCTCTGCTGCAGCAGATCGAGGTGCTCCGCGAGCTGCGCGTCGGCGTAGAGGCCGGCGCCTGTGTAATCGAGGTAGACGTGGCCGCCCGCGTCGAGCCGCGCGAAGTCGGTTCGACGCAGCTCGTCGATGACCGCGGTGTCGCCGTAGCCTGGGTGCGTGCGCCCGAACGCCGCCTCCGCTGCTTGGAGGGCGACGGTGGGCTGGGATTCGGGGACCATTGGTCGGTTCACCGGTCGGTACTCATTGCCACGCTCCATTCTGCTCTGATCTGCTCTGAGCCACTCGATTGCGCTCTGGGCCACTCGCGCAGTCGATCGTCGCGGGCGAGACGGGCGAGCGCGTCGAAGCCGCCGACTGGGACGCCGTCGAACACCACCTGCGGAGCGCTTCTGCCGCCGGTGAGCGCCTCGAGCGCACAGCAGCGCTCGAGGTCACTGCTCAAATCGATCTCTTCGAAGGCGATTCCCTCACGCTCGAGCAGCGCCCGCGCGCGGTCGCAGTCGACGCAAAAGGGCGCGGTGTAGAGCTCGACCATCGGCGACGAGATCACGGCGCCGATGGTCGGCGGAACTCGATCACCGTCTCGACGGGGAGGTCGAGTGAAGCGGAGACGAGGCATGTTCTCTCTGCCTCCTCGGCAAGGGCTCGGGCCTGCGTCTCGTCGCCGGGCTCGGTCTCGAGCTCGAGTCGCAGCAGCAGCCGGGTGAAGCCGAAGCGTCCGTCGCTGCGCATGCCGGCGACGCCGTCGGCATGCACGTTCAGGCTCGTGTAGGCAAGGCCCGCGCGTGCGGCGAGCCCGGTGAAGGTCACGGCCAGACACGAGGCAGCCGCAGCGACGAAGAAGTCCTCCGGGCTCCAGATCGTGGGATCGGTGCCACGGAAGACGGGCGGCGGCGTGATCTCGATCGCCGGCTTGCCCTCCACCCGGGCGGCGACACGGCGCTCGCCGAGCCATTCGACCGAAAGCGGGAAGTGAAACTCCTTCGGCCGCACGGTTGCGGCGGTGTGTGTGGTGGCCGACATCAGTAGAGGCTCGCGGCCAACTGCCGCCGGTAGCGCATGGTCAGCGGATGCTCGTGACCGAGCTCGCCGAACAGGCTGACAGCAAGGCCGAGGAGCCACTCGCGCCTCTCCCCGCTCGCGGCGACGATCGCCTCGAGCAGCAACTCGAGGGCGCGTTCGTGATCCTCCTGCTCGAGCGCCGCCGCCACCTCCGGCAGCTCTCCGGACGTGCCGAGCTCGGCGAGCAAGCGCTCGGCCGCCGACGGGCCGGTCAGCTCGTCGAGGAACTGGGCGACTGCCGACGGCGGGAGCGCGCCGACGAACTCGCGCACGACCTCACCGTCCCGGAAGGCCTTGACCGCCGGAATGCCCTGAATCTGGTACCGAGCGGCGAGCTCGGGATTCGCGTCGACGTCGACCTTGACGAGCTCGAACTCGCCGGCCCGCGTCTCGGCCTCGCGCTCGAGCACGGGGCCGAGCGTCCGACACGGCCCGCACCACGCGGCCCAGAAGTCGACCACAACCGGAAGCGCGCGGGAGCGCTCGACGACGTCGTTCTCGAAGGTCGTGCTTGTCACGTCCATGTTTGTTCCTCCTCAGCGTGGGAGCGGCGTACGGCCGCTCGTCTTGATGTGCAGCAGCGTGTAGAGCGGGCAGAAGCCGACGGCGCTCGTGGCGAGCATGACGGCGGCGAGCGCGAACAACACGATCCCGCCGCTGGAGCCGGCGCCGACGAGCACCGCGACGATCACGGCGGCCGGCGCGACGACGAGGGCGCGCAGCCCGCGATCGAGATTGCTCATGTTCCTGGTCATCCGAACCTCCTCTGTCTTGCGGCTACAGACATCTACTGCTATACAACTATACAACGATTCACAGTATTCCCCAAGGAGAAGCGCATGCCCCTGCCCCACCCACTGCCGGATGACCTCGTCGAGCTGATCGCACGCCGCTTCCGCGTGCTCGGCGAGCCGATGCGGATCAAGTTGCTCGACCGCCTTCGCGAGGGCGAGGCGAGCGTCAACGAGCTGGCGGAGGGGCTCGATGCCTCTCAGCAGAACATCTCCAAGCACCTCGCCGTTCTGGCCGACGTGGGCATCCTCGGCCGCCGCAAGGTGGGAACGCACGTCTACTACCGGATTGCGGACGACGGGGTCTTCGCGCTCTGCGACCAGGTCTGCGGCTCGGTGCAACAGCAACTGCTCGCGCTCAACGAGCTCGTCGAAGGCGTGAGTCGCTGATGCGGCGCTCGCACGTCCCGGGTGTCGAGCGGGGATGCCGCGGGTGACCGTCGACGCGCCGGCTCCGGTTATGGCCGTGCCTCCCGTCGAGCATCCGGAGGCGGTCGGACCGCTCGGCCGGCTCGGCCGCTGGACCGTCGACCACATCCGGGTCGTCGCCCTCGCCTGGGTGGTCGTCGCCGTCGCCCTCGGCGCGTTCGCACCCAAGGTCGAGACGGCGCTCTCCGGCGCGGGTTGGCAGGCAAACGGCTCCGAGTCGGTGCAGGCACGCAGCCTGATCCAGGCGAACTTCGCCGGCCTATCGAGCTCGGCGCTCATGGTCGTCGTCCACTCGCAACGGCTCACCGCCGGCGACACCGCATTCCGGCAGACGGTCGGCCACGTGGAGCAGCTGCTGCGCGCGAATACGCACATCGCATCCGTGCAGCCGCCGCGCGCCGGCTCGAGCATCTCGGCCGACGGCCATACCGCCCTCGTCGTCGCGGGCGCCAAGGGCGACCCAACCGCGATGGTCGCCGCTGCGGACACGCTGAAGTCGTCGCTGAAGAACGCCGGCAGCACCGACGTGAGCGTCGCGCTGACCGGTGCCTCCGGGATGTGGAGCGACTTCAACACCGCGAACCGCAACGCAATGATGAAATCGGAGCTCTTCAGCTGGCCGGTGACGCTCGCAATCCTCGCGCTCGCCTTCGGCTCGCTCGTCGCCGCGGGGCTGCCGCTGCTGCTGACCATCCTCGGGCTCGTTGCCTCCGCCGGCCTGCTGACCGTGCTCACGCACGGCTTCGAAATCTCGATCTGGGCGATGAACTTCGCCCTCATGTTCGCGCTCGCGCTCGGAATCGACTACGCGCTCTTCGTCGTGCACCGGTTCCGCGGCGCCTTCTTCGGCTCGCGTCTCAACGCGCGCGACGCGGTCGCGGTGACCATGGACACAGCCGGCAAGGCGGTCCTCTTCTCCGGCCTCACCGTGCTCGTCTCGCTGTCGGCGGTGATGCTGGTGCCGAGCCCGGCCTTCCGCTCGATGGCGCTCGGGATCATGCTCAGCGTCGTCTTCGTCCTCGCTGCGACGCTGACGCTGTTGCCGGCGGTGCTCGCCAAGCTTGGCCCGAAGGTCGATGCGCTCCCGCTCCGCTGGGTGCACTCGGGCGAGCATCGCTCCGCCCGTTTCGCACGCTGGGGCGAACGGCTCTGGCGTCACCCGCATCTGTACGGCCCGGCCGCCACGCTGATCCTCGTCCTGCTCGCGCTGCCGGTTCTCGGGCTGAAGACGGGGATGCCGTCGATCAAGGTCGTCCCCACGCACGACGGCTCGAGAGTCGGCTACACGCAGGTGCAGCAGGCCTTCGGCATCGGTGCGCCGGGCGCGCTCCAGATCGTCGTACCCGCGCGTGACGCCGCCGCGGTTTCGGCCCTCGCAAAGCGCGACCCGGGGATCGCCCGCGTCTCGCCGCCCCAGGCAGGTGGGAGCGGCCTCGCCCTGATCCAGGCGATCCCGAACGCCGACCCCTCGAGCACGGCTGTCGGCCACACGATCGACCGGCTTCGCTCGACGCTTCCCGCGCAAGCGCTCGTCGGCGGCGCGTCGGCCGAGAACCACGACCTCGAGCAGGCGCTCGCGGCGAAGACGCCGCTCGTGATCGGCGTCGTCCTCGTACTCGGCTTTCTCCTCCTGCTCTTCGCCTTGCGCGCGCCGCTGATCGCCGCGCTCGGCGTCGTGACCAACCTGCTCGCCACCGGCGCGGCCTTCGGCGTTGCCCGCCTGGTCTTCCAGAACGGCCACGGCGCGGGCTTCCTCGGCTTCGAGTCGCAAGGCTTCCTCGACGCCTGGGGGCCGGTCTTCTTCTTCGCGATGATCTTCGCGATCTCAATGGACTACACGCTGTTCCTGCTCTCCTCCGCGAAGGAGCACTACGACAGGTCCGGCAATCCACGCGAGGCGTCGATCGGCGGGCTCGCCCACTCCGGCCGCGTGATCTTCGCCGCCGCCGCCGTGATGGTCGCCGTCTTCTTCACCTTCGCGCTTTCCGGGCCGCTGCCGCCCAAGGAAATGGGCGTCATCCTCGGGATCGCGGTCCTGCTCGACGCCATGCTCGTCCGGCTGATCCTGATCCCGACGCTGCTGCGGATCTTCGGACGCTGGGCCTGGGCGCTGCCGCGCTGGCTCGACCGGATCCTTCCCGACGTTCGCTTCGGCCACGCGTGATGCTCGAGCTCTGGCAGACCGAATGGTGTCCCGCCTCGCGACGCATCCGGGAGCGACTCACCGAGCTCGGCATCGACTACGTCACCCGGCAGGTGCCTGTCGACAAGGAACAGCGCACGGCGCTGCGGCAGAAGACAAGCTCCGACACGATCCCCGCGCTCGTGCTCCAGAACGGCATGGTCACGATCGGCGAGGAGGCCATTCGCCGCTACCTCGACGAGCAGATCGTCGAGCCGCCGGAGGCGGAGGCACATCGACTGAAGGCGGCCAAAGCGCGCCGCCGCTACCTCGAGGAGGAATGCGAATGCTCACAACGACCTACACACTGAGCGCGACGACCGAGCTCGGATTCGACGAAGCCGCCGAACGCGTCCGCGAAGAGCTGAAAGCGGAAGGGTTCGGAATCCTGTGCGAGATCGACGTCCAGGCAACGCTGAAGGAGAAGCTCGGCGTGGACGGCGAGCCGTACCTGATCCTCGGCGCCTGCAACCCACCGCTCGCGCATCGGGCGCTCGAAGCAGAGCCCGACCTCGGAACGTTGCTGCCGTGCAACGTCGTCGTCTACCGGCGCGGCGGCGAGACGACGGTCTCCGCGATCGACGCCGAGCGAATGCTCTCGATCGTCGGCAACGAGGAGCTCGCACCCGTCGCAGCCGAGGTACGGAGTCGGCTCGCAGCGGTCGTCGAGCGCGCAACGCGGGCCTGACCGGTGGGACTCTTCACGCGGACCCAACCGATCGACGCCGGCGGTGCAGCCGACCTGCTCGCTGCCCGGAGCGCTGTCGCCGTCGACGTTCGCGAGCATTCGGAGTGGAACGCGGGCCACATTCGCGGTGCGGTCCACATCCCGCTCGCCCAGCTGCCGGGCCGTATGGGTCAGCTCCCGAGTGGCAAGACGATCGTCACCGTCTGCCAGAGCGGCCATCGAAGCGCCGCCGCGGCCCGGATGTTGACCGGCGCCGGGCACGACGTGCTCAACCTTCGCGGCGGGCTGAGCGCGTGGGTACGAGCGGGTCTTCCGCTCAGTCGCTGACTCGCAGAACCGCGCCGGACCGGCCTCAGCAGGCTGCGGCGGCCGTCGGCGGAGCCCGCACGACGAAATGGAGGTCGTGAGCGCCTTCCAGCGACATCCCCGACCCGGCGCCCGGCCCGACGTCGAGCACGAGGCTCGGTCTGTTCCAGCGCTCGTACTGCTCCGCATCGATGTAGAACGGGCAGCCGTCGACCTCGCCGAGCTTGAGGTCGTTCGGCCCGAGCAGAAGCTCACCCTCGGGAAAGCACATCGGGGAGCTGCCGTCACAGCAGCCCCCCGACTGGAACACCATCAGCGGACCATGCTCGGCTCGCAGGCGCCCGATCTCCGCAACTGCGGCGGGGGTGGCGACGACCCTGGGACCCGAGTCCGCGTCCATCGTCCTAGAAGAACCCGAGCGGCTTCGGGTCGTAGGAGACGAGCATGCACTTCGTCTGCGTGTAGTGGTCGAGCATCATCTTGTGGTTCTCGCGCCCGACGCCGGAGACCTTGTAGCCGCCGAAGGCCGCATGCGCCGGATAGAGGTGGTAGCAGTTCGTCCACACGCGCCCGGCCTTGATGCCGCGGCCCATGCGGAACGTCCTGCCCGTGTCGCGCGTCCAGACGCCCGCGCCGAGCCCGTAGATCGTGTCGTTGGCGATCCGAAGCGCCTCGGCCTCGTCACGGAACGTCGTCACGGCGAGCACCGGGCCGAAGATCTCCTCCTGGAAGATCCGCATCTCGTTCGTGCCCTTGAAGACGGTCGGCTGGAAGTAGTAACCGCCTTCGAGCTCGCCGCCGAGGTGGGTCCGCTCGCCGCCGATCAGCAGCTCGGCCCCCTCCTGCTTGCCGATCTCGACGTAGCTCGTGATCTTCTCGAGCTGCGCTGCCGAGACCTGCGGCCCCAGCTGCGTCTCACGATCGAGCGGGTGGCCCTGACGGATCGCGGCGATCCGCTTCAGCGCCCGGCCCATGAACTCGTCGTAGATCGACTCCTCGATCAGCGCCCGCGACGGGCACGTGCAGACTTCACCCTTGTTGAAGGCGTAGAGGACGAGCCCTTCGACCGCCTTGTCGAGGAAATCGTCGTCCTCTGCCATCACGTCGGCGAAGAAGATGTTCGGCGACTTGCCGCCCAGCTCGGTGGTCGACGGGATGATGTTCTGCGCGGCGTACTGCATGATCAGCCGCCCGGTCACCGTCTCGCCGGTGAAGGCGATCTTGGCGATCCGCTTGCTGGTCGCGAGTGCCTTGCCGATCTCCGCTCCGGGGCCGTTGACGACGTTGATCACGCCCTCGGGCAGGATCTCCTCGAGCAGCTCCATCAGCTTGAGGATCGACCACGGCGTCGGGCTCGCCGGCTTCAGCACGACGGCGTTGCCGGCTGCCAGCGCGGGGGCCAGCTTCCAGGCCGCCATGAGGATCGGGAAGTTGAACGGGATGATCTGACCGACGACGCCGAGCGGCTCACGGAAGTGATACGCGACGGTGTTCTTGTCGATCTCGGAGATCGCTCCCTCCTCGCCGCGGATCACCGAGGCGAAGTAGCGGAAATGGTCGGCCGCGAGCGGGATGTCCGCAGCGAGTGTCTCGCGCACCGGCTTGCCGTTCTCCCAGCTCTCGGCGACAGCCAGCATCTCGAGGTGCTCCTCGATCGCGTCCGCGACCTTGTTCAGGACGCGTGAGCGTTCCGTCGTCGAGGCTTCGCCCCAGGCGTCCTTCGCGACGTGCGCGGCGTCCAGGGCGAGGTCGACGTCCTCCGGTGTCGAGCGCGGCACCTCCGTGAACGGCTCGCCCGTCGCGGGCGTCACGTTCGCGGAGTACTCGCCCTTCACCGGCGCGACCCAGTGGCCCCCGATGAAGTTCTCGTAGCGTGACTTCAGCTCGACGGGACTGTCGGTCTGTCCCGGAGCGGAGAAGAGCGCGCTCTTCTCGATCGTTGCCATGACACTCCTTCCCTCAACGTTACTAACCGCGAATGCGGCTGTTGGCATCGATCACCGCGCACCCCGAGCGGCCACATCCGGAGAACCGAGCCGACCCGCTGTGGGAACCCCGCAACTCCGCCTGTCGGCGGCGCTCGTCAGCGAACGCCGAGCAGATCGACCACGAAGACGAGCGTCTCGCCGGGCCCGATCGCCCCGCCGGCGCCGCGCTCGCCGTAGGCGAGCTCCGGCGGAATCGTCAGCCGGCGACGGCC